>JAKPUV010000842.1 GCA_029554925.1 Candidatus Hydrogenedentota bacterium
GGGTATGAGGAGCTTTTCGAGCCGGACGGGGTGTGTGTGGTTGAATGGGCCGAGCGTGCGGACGGCCTGCTTCCCGAGCGCCGCGTGGAGGTGCGCATCGAGCACGCCGGGCAGGATGTGCGCCGGATCCGGATGCAGAACCACGGCGCGTTGTCCACAGGCTGGGAGGATTCCCTCCTCCGGGACGAGTAGGCGCCGGGAGCTATTTCTGGAAGGGCACGCCCAAAACACGCGCGATTTCGGCGCGGAGGGTGTCCATGCGGTAGGGCTTCTGGAGGAACCCCCCCGGCCCGGTGTCCATTCCCTCCCCTTCCGACATGACTCCCTCGTTGTATCCACTGGACAGGATGACCGGGAGGTCGGGCGCCATGGCGCGCATTTCCGCCAGGGCCGTGGGGCCGTCCATGACGGGCATGGTCACGTCCAACAGCACCACGCGGACCGCGCCCAGATGCCTCCGGAGGACATCCAGCGCCTCCAGTCCGTTGCGGGCGGTCATCACTTCAAACCCCAGGCGCGACAGGATGCGCTCCGCCATCTGGAGGAGTGTGTCATCGTCGTCCACCACCAGCGCGGTTCCGGAGAAACGTCCCCCCTCCGCGTCCCGTCCGGTCTTCGATGGGTCCGCCGCGACGGGGGCCGAGGGGTTTGCCGCCGGCGGGAACAGGAGGCGGGTCGTTGTGCCGCATCCCGGGGCGCTGTCCACGAAGATGGCGCCCTGGTGGGCCTTCATGATGCCCAGCACGGCGGACATGCCGAGGCCCCTGCCGGTGAACTTGGTGGTGAAGAAGGGGTCAAAAAGGCGCGCCAGGGTCTCCTCGTCCATGCCGCATCCCGTGTCGGAGACCTCCAGCCACACATAGTTTCCAGGTTTTGGGGGGGTGTCCGTGCGGTTTCCCGCCATCTGCTCGGCGGTGCAGGCCATGACACCCGTCATCAGGCGCACGGTTCCGGACTCGCCGCGCAGGGACTCCGACGCGTTGGTCATGAGGTTCATGATGACCTGCTGGATTTGGGCGGGATCCCCCATGACCATGGGCACGGACGCCCCCGTCTCCAGACTGAGGACGGCCTTTTTGTCGAGAATGGTCGCGAGCATGCCCGCGTTCTCTCGGACGAGCTCGTTCAGGTCAACTTCGGTGATCCGCGCCTGCGTCTTCCCGGAATAGGCCAGGATCTGCCGGGTGAGATCGGCGCCGCGCCGGGCGGCCTTCACCGCGGACTCCAGGGAAACGCGGGCCTCCGCGTCGGGGGTGAGGTCCTCCAGGGCGAGGTCAATGTTGCCCATCACCGCGAGCAGGAGGTTGTTGAAGTCGTGGGCGATGCCGCCCGCCATGACGCCCAGACTTTCCAGTTTCTGCGCGTGCAGCATGTCGCGCTCGAGGGCCAGCCGCTCGTTCTCCAGTTTCTTCCGGTAGGTGACGTCGTGGATGAACCCGCCGACCCCCTCCTCCTGGTCCCCGATCATGATGGGGAACTTCCGCGCCTCATAGACGCGGCTTCCGGCGCGCTCCTCGGAGATTTGCAGGACACGGCCCTTGAGGGCCGCCTCGTCCGAAGCGCGGCAGGCGTCGGCGGTCTCTGTGGGCATCAGGTCGTGGTCGGT
>JAKPUV010000855.1 GCA_029554925.1 Candidatus Hydrogenedentota bacterium
GGCCGTCACGCGCAGCTCGCGGCCGAACTTGCGGTCCACCTCCCAGCGCCCCGTCAGGCGCACCGTCTCCCCCGGCGACACGGCCATCAGGTTGCCCACGAAGGTCTCCAGCTCCCGCGTGTCGTCGCGGCGGAGCCGCCCCACGAAGAAGCCGTTCTCGGGGTTCTCGTAGACAATGCGCTCGACGACGCCCTCGACGGTGTCCGTCGTTTCCAGGTCCGTCTGGCCGGGGGCGTCCGGCGCGCCGCCGCCGGGCTTGCGGCCGTTGGGAAAGAGGTCGTCGCGCGTCCAGGGCGGGGTCATAGGGGCTCGCTGTCGAAGCGCCGGACGTGGATGATGTCCGTCACCGCGCGCGGGCTCTGCGTGGCGACATAGAGCGCCGTGTGCGCGATGTCCTCCGGCGTCATCCAGTCCGTCTTGTCGCGGTCAGGCATGTTGTCCCGCGCCATCTTCGTGTCCACCCCGCCCGGGCAGATCGCGTGGATGGCGATGTTGTCCGCCTTCAGCTCCAGCGCGAGGGCCTTCGTCAGGCCGTTCACCCCGTGCTTCGCCGCCGTGTACGCCGACTGGAGGTGCAGGCCCTTGATCCCCGTCACGCTGGAGATGTTGATGATGCGGCCCGCGCGCCGCGCCCGCATGTGCGGGAGAAAGGCCTGGACCGCCGTGAAGACCGATGTCAGGTTCACGTCCAGCGTCCGTTGCCACTCCTCCGGCGTCAGCTCCAGGAAGGGCCGGAACACCGCCCACCCCGCGTTGTTCACCAGGATGTCCACGGCGGGGAACGCCGCCAGCGCGGCCGCGGCCATTTGCCGGACGTCCTCCGGCTCCGCCACATCGCACCGGCACCACTCCGCCCGCCGCCCCAGCGCGCGCACCAGCGCGGCCGTCTCCTCCAGCTCCGGCACCGTCCGCGCCGCCAGAAACACGTCGCAGCCCTCGCGGGCAAACGCCAGCGCGATGGCCCGGCCGATGCCCCGCCCCGCCCCGGTGATGACGGCGGTCTTGCCCTCCAGCAGCATGATGTCTCCTTCCTCGAAAACCCGGCGCGCCGCCCCGCGCGGCCGCGCGCAGACACTATAAGCGCGCCGCGCGCGCCTGTGCCACTTCGGGGCCTGGAGGGCGGGGAGGTTCACCACGGAGTCACGGAGGGCACGGAGGGGGGGAAAGCCTGAACGGGG
>JAKPUV010000859.1 GCA_029554925.1 Candidatus Hydrogenedentota bacterium
TTACCGAGACCCCGCAGCCGGGATGTATACTACCCGCTCAGGAGGGGCATTTCAGGAGACCAAGATGACCCGGGAAGACGCGCCCGTGTTTGTGCGGGAGATCATCAAGACCAGCGGCGACATGTGGATGAAGGGCTGGGCCGAGGCGAACGGGGGCAACATCAGCCTGCGCCTGCGCCCCGAAAAGACGGGCGACCTGTCCGGATTCGCGCCGAAGACCGACTGGATTCCGCTGGAGAAGGCCCTGCCCGGCGTGGCGGGGGAAAAGTTCCTCGTGAGCGGCACGGGCAAGTTCCTGCGCAACATCCCCCTGTTTCCGGAGAAGAACGTGGGGGTGATCGAGCTGGACGCCGCCGGGGCGGCCTACCGGCAGCTATGGGGCTTCGAGCCCGACGGGCGGCCCACGTCGGAGCTGGAGGCGCACCTGCGCAGCCACGAGGTGATCAAGGCCGCGTCGGGCAACGTGAAGCACGCTGTGATCCACACGCACGCCCCGCACCTCATCGCCCTGACCTACGCGCTGGCGCTGGACACGCCGCGGCTCACCAAGCTGCTCTGGCAGTCCCACGCGGAGTGCGTGGTGGGATTCCCCGAGGGGGTGGAGTTCATCCCCTGGATGATGGCGGGGTCGCCCGAGATCGCCGCGGCCACGGCCGACGCGCTGCTGCGGCGCAACCTGGCGGTGTGGCAGTTCCACGGGGTCTTCGCCACGGGACGCAACCTCGACGCGGCCTTCGGCCTCATCGACATGGCGGACAAGGCGGCGCAAATCTACCTCATGGCCCGCGCCGCCGGGCGCGTCGCCTGCACGCTCACGACCGACCAGGTCGCCCGGATCGCCGCAAACTTCAAGGTGACGGCGGACCCGGCCGGGCTGGCCGCGGACACGGCGGACTATTTCGCCTGACGCAGGGCCGTCACGCCAGGCTCTTGCGGTTCGCCCAGACCTTCTCGAAGGCGGCCACGTACTGCTCGACGAGTTCGGGCTGGTCGGAGGTGAAGTAGGCGAGCTGGACGGCCTCGCGGTTGGCCTGGTCGCAGCCGGGGACGGCGCCGGGCAGGACGGGCATGTGCCGCCACCATTTGTTCTCGCTGAACACCGGGTAGGTGTGGAGCAGGGTCCACGTGTAGACCAGGATGTCCACGCCCTCGGCGGCCAGCGCCTTCACCAGGGCCTCGCGCGGCGCGCCCGCCTTCTTCTCGTCAATGAACAGCAGGTTCTTGGAGTAGTAGACGCGGGACACGTCGGGGCGGCAGCGCGGAATCTCCACGCCCGGCAGCTCGGCCAGCCGCGCGTTGAGCTTCGCCATCTGGGCGACGCCCGCGGCGTTGCGCGCGTCGAGGTCGCGCAACTGGACGCGGGCGAGGATGGCGGACACGGGGTGCATGCGCAGCTTGGACCCGAGGGCCGTGCCCTGGTACTTGCGGTACTCGCTGTCCTCGGGGAAGGTGCGGGGCAGGTCGTAGTTGCCGTAGGTGGTGGCCAGCTCGTAGTCGTTCCGGTTCTTGTAGGTGGCGATGCCGCCCTCAATGGAGGGGAGCGGCTTGGTGCCCTGGAGGCTGAACCCGGCGATGCGGCCCCAGTTGCCGATCCACGTGTCCTTCACCTTCGCGCCGTGGGCGTGGCTGGCGTCCTCAAGGATGTCAATACCGTGCTCCGCGCCGAAGGCGCACAGCTCGTCCAGGTCGCAGGGCAGCCCGTACCAGTGGACCGCGAGGACGGCCTTGGTCTTCGGGGTGAGGGCCTTCTTCGCGGCCTCGAGGTCGAGATTCATGCTGCGGGGGTCCACGTCCACGAAGACGGGCACGAGGCCGAAGAGGCGCATGGGCACAACGGGGAACCAGGTGCTGTAGTCGGGCACGATGATCTCGCTGCCCTCGGGGTACTGGAGGGCGAAGAGCATGGACGTGAGGGCATTGGTGCCGTTGCAGTGGGCCTTGGCGTAGGGGCAGCCGAAGTGCGCCTTCCACGCCTCCTCAAACTCCGCCACGGGGGCGTAGTCGGGGGCCTGCAGGAGCTTCGCCACCAGTCCCGTCTCCTCGTCGCCGTAGAGGGGCCACTTGGTGGCGGCGGCGCTGGCGGCCGTCACGGCCTTCGGCCCGCCGTTCAGCGCGAGGGTTTCGCCCTTGGCGGCGGCGGCGCGGGGCATGCCCGCCACGCCCGAGGCGGCAAGGCCCGCGCCGAGGGCGCCCGCCGTCTTCAAAAAGTCGCGGCGGCTGGCATTTTCGTTCGTGTTCCTGGCGTCCATGGGTTCATCCTCCACAGGTTGTTGTTCAACGGGCACGGGCAAAGGCGAGGGCCGCGCCGACTACGGCCAGCCCCCCGCCGATCGCCACGTTCAGGGCAAGCACCAGGCCGCCGCCGATCCACGGCGTCACGGCCAGCAAAAGCAGCCCGACGGGAAGCACCGCGGCCCCCACGATGCGGAAGGGGGACTCGGCGGCCCCCTCTCCGTGGTCATCCTCGGGCAGCGAGCCGATGGGCGCGTCAAGGCGCGCCAGAAACGCGGCCGTGCGCTCCCCGGCGGCCTGTCCGGCGGGGAGCGCCGCGGACACCACCGCCATGACCGCCCAGGTCACGAGGGCCGTGGCGAGAAACATGGCGATCTCCATTTTAAGCACAAGGGGTCCGAGGGCGAGATCCTCGGTGTCGGGGTTCCACGAAAGGCCCGCCGCCTCAAAGGCCGCCATCTTGGAGACGGCATAGAGGCCGAGGCCCGTGGCCAGCCCCAGCAGGAACCCGGCGACGGCGGAGGCGTTGGTGTAGCGTTTGGAGACAAGGCCGAGCAGCATGGGCACGGCGACGGGCGCAGTGGCCACGCCGAAGAGGGTGACCATGGTGCGGAAAAGGCCCTCGCCGCTGCCGCGCGCGATGAGGAGCGCCGCCCCCAGGGCCACCACCCCGACCAGCGCCGTGGCGGTGCGGCCCACGGCCACGAGCTCCCCCTGGTCCGCGCCGGGCCGGAGCAGCCGCCGGTAGACGTCGGTGGTCAGCACGCCGGCGCAGACGTTGTAGTCGCTGCTGAGGGTGGACATGGTGGCGGCGAACATGGCGGCCACGGCCAGCCCCAGCATGCCCGGCGGCAGCAGGTGCGTGCAGAGCAGGGGGTAGACCTGGCTGGCATCCTCCAGGCCGGGGAGGAACCGCGTGGCGGCGATGGCCGGAAAAAACATCATCGGCGGGCCGACGACGTAGAGGGCCATGACCAGCGCGCCCACCTTCACGGCGTCGCGCTCCCTCGGCACGCAGTAGTAGCGCTGGATGAGGGACCAGTTGATGCTGCTCCACGCGAGGGCGTACAGCGCGACGAGGGGGATGATGTAGCCCCAGCCGAACTCCGGCGCCGTCAGGCGGAAAAACCCCTCCGGGGCGTTCTCGAGGACGGCGCCCAGTCCCCCGGCCCGCATCACCGACATGGGCAGGATGATGAGCACGGCGGCCGTGAGGACCACGAACTGGATGAAGTCCGTGACGGCGACGGCCCACAGGCCGCCCATGAAGGTGTAGAGCAGGATGAGCGCCCCGGCGGCGACGATGCTTTCCGCCTTCCCCACGCCCACGCACACGGAAATGAAGGTGCCCGTGGCCACCAGCTTGATGCCGTCGTCAATCATGCGCACGGGGATGCCCTGCCACGCGAAAAGCTGGCGGAGCAGGGGGCTGTAGCGGGTCTCCAGGTACTCCACCGGGCTGTCCACGCGCGCCCGCCGCCACCGCGCCGCGAAAAAGAGCACGCCGAAGAGCGTGGCGGGCACGGCCACCCACAGCAGCGTGACGCCGACCCAGCCGTGGCGGTAGCACAGGGAGGGGTAGAAGACGAAGGCGGCCACGCTGAAGCTGCTCATGTAGAAGGAGACGCCGCTGAGCCACCAGGGGATCCGGTTGCCGCCGCTGAAGTAGTCCTTCACGCCCCGCATGCGGCTGTAGAACCAGGCCCCGATGCCCAGCATGATCACAAAATACCCGGCGACCATGATCCAGTCGGGGCCCGCCATTCCCGCCGCGTGCTTCTCCATGAAAGACTCCTGTGGTCCGGTCAGTCAAACCCGCCGAGGGACCGCACAAAGGCCACCGAGTCGGCGATGGCCTGGAGGGTCTGCTCGCGCGTCAGCTCCACGCCCTTGGTCCCCTCGAACTCGATGGTCACGGGGCCCGCGTAACCGCTTTCGCGGAGCAGGGCGGTGACGGCC
>JAKPUV010000862.1 GCA_029554925.1 Candidatus Hydrogenedentota bacterium
CGCATCCAATCCCGTGGCGTCCTTCGGGAGGACCGCCGCCCACTTCTCCTTCTGCATCGCCACCAGTTCCGCGATGATCTCATTGCGTCCCTTGGTGTTGGGAGGCGGGCCCGGCTCGTCCGGGAAGACGCGCAGGGCGTCATCCGGCTCTTTCACATACGGGGGCTCGGTGAACGCCGACCAGTCGCGCCCGCCGATGAGGTGCTTCCCGAAGAACCGGTACACCGCCTCGCGGCTGGGCTGGTTGTAGTTGTGGCCAAAGTCGAGATGGACATTCTCCACCTTGTCCTCCGCGCCGTAGAGGGCGTAGACGCTCCGGACGGCGGGAAACTCCACCTGCGGCGTGTTTTTGGTCCAGTCGCCGGTGGCCGAGACCATCAGGAGGGGCCGGGGCGCGGCCAGCGCGCCGATCTCCATGTTTGAGTTTTCCAGGCGGATGAGGGGGGCGTTCTCGCAGACGCACCCGCCCTGCATGATCGACGAGATCATGTTCACCGGGGCTGACACCTTCACGCGCGGGTCAATGGCCGTCAGCGCGAAAGTCTGCGTGCCGCCCCCCGAGGCGCCCGTGCAGCCGACGCGCTCCCGGTCCACCTCCGGCAGGGACAGCACGAAGTCCACCGCGCGCAGGCTGGTGAGGAGCTGCAGGGCGAAGGGGTGGATGCCCCAGAGCTTCTCCTGCTCGCGGCTCCAGCCGTGGACGAACTGCCGGCTGTCCACATAGCCGATCATGTCGTAGGTGAACGCCACCGCGCCCATGCGCGCCAGGGTGATGCAGCGCGCGGCCACCGAGCACTTGTCGGAGTCCTCAAGGCGCCCGTGCTCCCAGTGGCCGTGGGGGTTGACCACGGCGGGAAAGGGCCCGTCGCCCTTGGGGCGGTAGAGGTTGCCGGTGGCGAAGAAGCCGGGCCGCACCGCGATGCACACCTTCTCCACGGAGTATCCGTCCCGCTCAATCCGGTTAAAGACGATGGGGTCGAGCGGTGTTTCGGGGGGCATGGGCACGAGGCCCGAGGACAGCAGAATGCGCTTGCGCAGCCGGTCGGCGAAGGCCTCCCATGCCGCCGCGTCCGCGAACTTCGTCATTTCGAACACTGTGTCCGTGTGCCGCGCCTCAGCGGCGCGCGCGTCCTCCGGGGCCCCGGGCGCCGAAAGGGCGCAGAAAAGCGAAAGGCAGGTCGTCACCAGCACGGTCCGTCTCCTTGGTTGGGCCCCGGGCCGGGTCAGTCTTCCGCGTCCGGGCACTGCAGGTCGTTTTCCACGAAGGCCTCAAGCGCCTGCTGGTCCTCCGGCGCGATGTGCGTGAAGAGGATGGCGACCTGGAAATGGTCGTCGCCGAGGTCGTCCTGCTCGCAGCGCACCACCACCCCCTCGGCGTCAATCCGGCGCGCGCACGGCTTCGGCATCTCCAGCGCCATGCCGATCTTCATCATCAGCGGCAGGGGCTTCACGGTGTGGCAGAGCACCCCCGACGCGCTGATGTTGTCCACATGGTTCAGCACCCCGGGCCCCTCGTTGTCGTGAATGAGCGAGACGCCCCTGCGGCTCCGCGGGTACCGCCGTCTTTCCATGGGATCGTTGTGCATAGAACCTCCTGCGCCGCGCGCGTTGTCCCGCCTCCGCGGGCCGCCCCCATCATATCGCGGACTCCGCCGAAATGCAACGGATTCGCCCGTCGCGGGCCGGGCCGTCTAGTCGGGCATGTCCGGAAGCTCTAGAAGGAAGCGCCACGCGGGGACAACCAGGATGCGCCCGCTCCCGGTTCGGATGTCCTCCTCCTCGCCGCGTGTCACGATGATTCCCTCCTTGAGGCCCAGCTCGGACATGGACTCCGCCAGGGCCGTGACCTCCCGTTTCCGTGTTTCCTCCTCCGCCAGGGATTCGCACACCTGAACCAGCGCACGGGCGCCGCCGCGCCCCGGAACGACGAAATCCACCTCGTGCCCCGTTCTTGTCTTGTAATAGTGGAGTGTCGGATGCATACGCCTCAGCGCGACGAAGACCAAATTCTCCAGAAGGTGCCCCGCATTCACCAGAACGCCCGATGAGACGGAGGACACCAGCGCGTGGTCCACGCAGTACACGCGTTTTGGGTTGGTTTCCCGGCGCGCGGACGAAGCGTCGAACACGCGAACAGAGAATAGGAAGTAGGCATCCTCAAACCACGCCACATAGTCCGAGACGGAGGACTTCGGCACCTTGTGCCCCAGCGACTTCAGGTAACCGGTAAGGCGGTTGACAGAGTAAAGGGAGGCCGAGTTGTCCACCAGCCGGTGCGCCAGATCTTTCACCGCCCGGGGGTGTTGGACATCGTGCCGGTCCACAAGGTCCCTGAAGAGGATCGTCTGGAAGTACTCCTGATGGATCTTCACCCGCAGGTGACGGGGCAGGCCGGCGACTTCGGGAAACCCCCCCGTTTCCCAGTATTCGGAAAAGGATTTCCTTATCAGCAGCTGTTTCCGGGTTGAAAGAGGCGCTGAAGCGTCAATGCCCTTAAAGTCAAGGAACTCCCGGAAGGAGAAGGGGAACATCTCCCAGGAAAGCGCCCGCCCGCGCATCTGCGTGGCCACCTCTTTGGAAAGCATGCCTGCAGAGGAGCCCGTCAGGGTCACAACGCACTTCTCCGTCCGCATCAGCCGGTCCACAAAGGACTCCCACCCCCGCACCGCCTGGATTTCATCGAAGAAGCAGTGAACAGTCTCCCGGCCCTTCTTTTCAGGGTACAGGGAGTAATAGGCTTCCATGACGAGGCCGATATTGTCCTGCCGGAGGCCGTGCAGACGGTCGTCGAAGAAGTTCAGATAGAGGATGTTCTCCCGGGGAACGCCCCCGGCGACAAGGCGCTCGATGGCCTGGAAGAGAAAAGTGGACTTTCCACTCCGCCGCACACCGATGCACACGGCGGCCTTGTTCCTGACCGTCTCCATCCGCAGACGCCGGGGGACGCCGGTGGCCAGGCGCATTTCCGCGAAATCGGCCACAAGTGATTTGACGGTCTCCAGCATGGGTCGCCCATCCGGTAAGAATTGTTTCCAGTTATAACCAGAACTGGAAAGAATTGTAGCCGGTTTCTCTCAGGGTGTCAACAGCCGCCCCCGGGATGCCCCGGCCCGGGCCGCTGTGGCACAATAGGCGGCGTCAAACCGCAACCCCACCCAGGAGACGCACGCCATGGCCGACCAGGACCTCAAGAAAATGTACCGCACCCGGACCGAGGGGGATTTCCCGGAGACGATAGACGTGATCGGGCGCGCCTATGTGAAGGTGGAGGACCTGCGCTACGGCACGAACCCGCACCAGCCGGCGGCGT
>JAKPUV010000901.1 GCA_029554925.1 Candidatus Hydrogenedentota bacterium
GGCCGTACCCGCATCTTCTGTCCGCACGGGCAGAACAGCCTGACTTCCCTGGGAGACGCCGTTCCCATGTTCTCCGTCCTCCTGCGCGGTCCCCGGTCATCTCCGCGCCGCTCATCCACTCTGTTCCATCGCACCCGGCGGTGCCCCGCGCCCCCGCACCGTCGCCCCGGCACGGTCGGGCCACCGCCACCATATTGGCAATTATAGCAGTAACGGCAGAAATCCGGTAGTCTGTCGAGAAAAAACGCGGACACGGCATGCGGCCCTGTTGCGGGGCGCGTTCCCGCCCCGGTACCATGCGGGCCATGACTGATTCCCCGTTTGTCCACCGGAACCGCCCCGGTTTCGCCTGCTTTCCCGCGGAGGGCGGGTGGCTGGTGTTTCACTCCCCCCGTGAAACGCTGGTGGCGTCCACGCCCGCTGGGGTGCGCGGGGTGCTGGACGCTGTGGACGCCGCCGTCGCGCGGGGCGGGTGCGCGGCGGGGTTTGTGGCCTATGAGGCCGCACCCGGCCTGGACCCAGTCCTGACGGCGCATCCCGGGCCGGAGGGCATTCCGTCAGCGTGTTTCTTCCTGTACGATGCCGGGATTCCGGTGCCCGGGGAGGAGGCGCCGCCTGCCCGCCCCGAAGACGCCGCCTTCGGGGAATGGCTCCCCGCCGTGTCGCCCGATGAATACGGGAAAGCCCTGTCCACCATCCGGGACTATATCGCGGCGGGTGACACCTACCAGATTAACCACACCTTTCCGTTGGCGGGGACCCTCCGGGGCGAGCCGTTCGCGGCGTTCCTCGCGCTGTACGCCAACCAGCCCTCCGGCGAGGCGGGGTTTCTCCATCTCGGCGACTTCGCCGTGCTCTCGCTCTCGCCGGAGCTCTTTTTCTCCCTGGACGGGAACCGGCTGGAAACGCGGCCCATGAAGGGCACCATGCCCCGGGGACGGTGGGTGGAGGAGGATGCCGCGCGCGCCGAGTCCCTTCGGGAGAGCGATAAGGAGCGGGCGGAGAATGTGATGATCGTGGACCTCCTGCGCAACGACATGGGCCGCGTGAGCGTGGGCGGGTCGGTGCGCGTGGAGCGGCTCTTCGAGGCGGAGCGGTATCCCACGCTGTGGCAGATGACGTCCACCGTC
>JAKPUV010000909.1 GCA_029554925.1 Candidatus Hydrogenedentota bacterium
CCGCCGCCGACCCCCGCTTCGAGTGGAAGGGCGACACGTCAAGCGACGAGGTGGTCGCCCATTTCTACGCCGTGGGCGTCTTCCACGACTACGCCGCCAAAGGGGCGGACAAACAGCGCGCGGCGGAACACCTGCGGCGCATCGCCGACCACATCATCGGCAACGGCTGGAAGCTCCGCGAAGCCAGCGGCGAAACGACGCGCTGGGGCCGCTGGGACCCCGAATACCTCCTGCGCCCCTACGGGTCCTACGCCATCGGCCTGAACGGCCTCCAGGCCCAGACCTTCGCCACCGTGGCGGGTGGTGTCACGGGCGACCCGAAATACGACGCCGCCCTCCGCCAGACCGTGGAGTGGGGCTACCACCGCCACATCGGCAAGCAGAAGCTCACCTTCCCGCCGGAGTTCATCACCCCGTGGGACGACCGCCTCGCCTTCGAAAGTTACTTCGTCCTCCTGCGTTACGCCAAGGATCCCATGCTCCGGACCATTTATCTGCGAAGCCTCGAGCGGAGCTGGGCCGTGAAACGCATGGAGCGCGTGCCTTGGTACGCCTTCGTCTACGCCGCCGCCACGGGCAGCGACTGCGACACGGCGGACGCGGCGGACCACCTCCGCCAGTGGCCCCTCGACCTGCGCACCCACAGCTACGCCAACTCCCACCGGAACGACCTCGACCCCGTTCCCGACCTGCCCAATTACGGCGGCGGCACCCGCGCCATGACCCCGCGCGAGTCCGGCCCCAAATACGACAGCCGCAGCGCCCTGCCCCACGACGGCGGGTCCGGGGGCCGCACCGTCCTCTCCCCCGCCGTCTGGCTCGAGGACTACTGGATGGGCCGGTACTACGGGTTCATCCAGGCACCCGCCGAAGAGGCTGCCGCCCTTCCCGGACCGCCCGACCCCGTGATCGCCGGGCCCAAGGGCGCCAAACCCTACGCGGGCCCGCCCCGGCCCGAGGGGCTGATCCCCGGGGAATAGCGCCCGCACGGGGCGTTCCGACAAGAGACGGCCGCGCCGGCCCAGAGCGCGGACCGGGGCGTTGGCGGGAACAAGATGGCGTCACTTCGTTCGCCATGACGGTTGTTTTGGCGTCATTGCGAGCCCCTGACCGCCGCAGGCGGGGATTCTACCCATGAAGTTATGTATACG
>JAKPUV010000913.1 GCA_029554925.1 Candidatus Hydrogenedentota bacterium
CAGCCGCGCGTCCTCCTCGCCGGGCGTCGCGGGGCGGTCCTCCAGCAGGGGGCGGCAATCCGGGGCCGACCCGCCGATCTCGCGGTAGGCCGCCTTCTGCTCCAACTGGCTGATCGGGCGCGGGCGCCGGTCCTTCGAAGACAGTTTTACCGGGTAGGCCAGCACGGCGATGTCGCGGTAGAAGTCGGAGCGGTGCTCGGGGACGGGCAGCGCCAGCTCAGCCTGCGCCCCGCCCCGAACGGACAGCTCCGACCACACCACCTGCTTTGACGCTTCCTGCGGGGTGACCGCGGGGCCGCCCAGGTTCCAGCCGCTTTGGATGTTCAGCCCCAGTTCCAGGCCGAGCCGGTCCGCCTCGCGCACGGCGTGCGTGTACAGTTCCAGCCAGGCGGGGCTTCCGAACATCGGACCCGCCTCCACGCGCACGTTGTTCTTGTAGTTGGAATTGTCGGCGTCGAAGATCAGCGCGCCGCCGTACCCCTTTGCGCGCATTTCCTCCAGATCACGCGTGATGGCCTCCCTGGTGACGTTTCCGCTCAGCCACCACCAGAAGCAGCGGGTGCGCGCCTCGGGCGGGGGCGACGCAAACCCCTGCTCCAGCGTCATCCCCGCGGCGTCATCCCGGGATTCGGTGGAAAAGGCGGCCGCCGCGCACAGGACGGCGGAGGCAGCCAGAAGAACGGCAGGGGGAAATCGCATGGGGATCCTTTCTGTGGACAGTGCCGCCGAAGGGTCCAGAGTACGCCAAGAGGTGCTTGCCGCTCAAACACGACGGCGTGCTCCACAACCCGGGCGGCGCCGGGCTGCCCCGCGACTGGAAGCCGCCGGCGGTCAGACGGTAAAATACCTCCCAGTACCGTGCGGAGCGGTGTTTTGGCGGTTTGCGGGGAGAAAACGCGCCGCAGGTGTAAACCCGGACAAGGTTTCGCGCGTCTAATAGACGGGACTCGCGGAATAACGACAACCCAAACGAAAGGATAGTGACGATGAAGAAGTTTCTGGTGAGCGCGGTTGTGGCGGTGGCGGCGGTCATGGTTTTCGGCGTGGTGGTTTCGGCCCAGACGGCGGGCGAAGAGGCCGTGGCCGTGAAGGTTACGGGCATGAATGTCTGCCTGCTGGGCACCTTTGCCCCCGGCGCCGAGGCGGTGGCCGGCATGGAGAAACTGAACGCCCTGAAGGTCACCGAGGCGCTGGACGCCGAGGGCAAGGCCATCGAGGGCATGGCCGGCCGGGTGCTGGTCTATGTGCCCGTGAAGGCGGCCGCCGACCTGATTTCCGGCGACGCGAACGCGGGCAAGAGCGTCACGGTGAACGGCAAGCTCTTCAAGGCCGCGGGCGCGCTCGTGGTCGAGAGTTTCGCGGCCGCCGCCGCCCCCGCCGCCGCCGGCGGGGATGACGAGTGGGATTCCGTGGGCACCACGACGGTGACCAAGGGCGCCGTGATCTGATTTATCGGAAGTGTTCGCGGGGCGGTTCGCACAGTGTGTGCGGACCGCCCTCTTTGTCCCCGAAGGACGCGGTAATCAGTGGACATTCGGGGCGCAGGTTGCGTATTATCAGCAGTGAGTCCGCGCGGGCGGACATGGTGGCCAGTGGCTAACACCGGGAGGTCCCCCAATGACCAAGGTGTCGCGCGCTATCCTGAGTTGTCATGACAAGACCGGTCTGGTCGGCTTCGCCCAGCTGCTGAACGAGCTCGGCGTGGAGATCATCAGCACGTCGGGCACCCTTTCCGTGCTGCGGGAGGCGGGCATCCATGCGACGAGCATCGCGGAGTTCACCGGGGTTCCGGAGCTGATGAACGGCCGGGTCAAGTCCCTGCACCCCAAGGTGCACGCCGGACTGCTGGGGGTCCGGGACAACAAACTGCATGTCGAGCAGCTTCAGGCCTATGACATGAAGTGGATCGACATGGTGGTGGTCAACCTGCAGCCGGTCTCGGAACTGGCCGCCCGTCCGGGGGTCACACCGGACGAGGTGTTTGAGCAGATTGACATCGGCGGTGTCGCCATGCTGCGGTCCGCCGCGAAGAACTTCCGGTATGTCGCCCCCATCGTGAACCCGGAGCGCTATCCGGCGGTGATGCACGAGATGCGGGCGCTTGAGGGCGGCCTGTCCTACGCGGCCCGGTTCCGGCTGGCCCAGGAGGCGTTCAGCTGGACCGCCGACTATGACCGGGCAATCGCCCGGTATCTGGAGTCCACGGCGCCCCCTTCGGAGTAGCCCAGGGAACACGTGTTGTTCCGTTCTTGCGCGGCCGGTCCAGGGCGCGAAAACTGTCTCTAATCAAGGAATCCCCCATGAAAGTGCTGGTCATTGGCAGCGGCGGACGGGAACACGCGCTGGCGTGGAAGATCGCGCGGAGCGCGTCGGTGGAGCAGGTAATCGGCGCCCCCGGGAACCCCGGCATCGCCTCCCTGGACAAGGGGCTCTGCGTGCCCGTGGACGGAATGGACTTCGCCGCCGTCAAGGCGCTGATCGAGGACAAGGACATCGGGCTGACGGTGGTCGGGCCGGAGGCCCCCCTGGCGGAGGGGCTGGTGGACTACCTTTCCGAGGGGGGCGACCTGGTGTTTGGCCCCTGCCGGCAGGCGGCGCAGCTGGAGGGGAGCAAGGCCTTCGCGAAGGCGTTCATGCGGCGCCACAACATTCCCACGGCGGACTATGCGGTGTTCGACTCGGCGGAGGAGGCGGAGCGGCATGTCCGCGAGAACGGCGCCCCGATTGTCGTGAAGGCGGACGGGCTGGCGGCGGGCAAGGGGGTCACCGTGGCGATGACGGAGGAGGAGGCGGTGGCCGCGATCCGCGAGGCCATGATCGGCGGCGTCTTCGGCGACGCGGGCCGGCGGGTGGTGCTGGAGGAGTATATGACGGGCGAGGAGGCCTCGATCCTCGCCTTCTGCGACGGGGAAACCGTGGTGCCGATGGCCTCAAGCCAGGACCACAAGCCCGCGTTGGACGGCGACAAGGGGCCGAACACGGGCGGCATGGGCGCCTACTCCCCCGCCCCCGTGGTGGACGATGAAACCGCGCGCCGGGTGTATGACGAGATTCTGCTTCCCTGTGTCCGCGGCATGGCGGCGGAGGGCGCGCCCTACAAGGGCGTTCTGTACGCGGGGATCATGGTCACCGAGCGCGGGCCCCGCGTGGTCGAGTTCAACGTGCGCTTCGGGGACCCGGAGACGCAGGTGGTCCTGCCGCGCATGACCTCGGACATCGTTCCTGTGCTGGTCGCCTGCGCGCGGGGCGGTCTGGCTGACGTGCCGGTGGTGTACGCAGACACGCCCTGCGTGACCGTGGTGATGGCGAGCGGCGGGTATCCCGGGGCCTATGAAAAAGGGAAGGAGATCACGGGCATCGCGGAAGCGGAGCGGGAGCCCGGCGTACAAGTGTTCCACGCGGGAACGCGGATGGACGGCGGCAAATTGGTGACGGCGGGCGGCCGGGTGCTGAATGTCACCGCGACGGGCGCCACCCTGCCCGAGGCAATTACCCGGGCGTACACGGCCGTGGATTGCATCCGTTTCGACGGGGCGCACGTCCGCCGTGACATTGGCCGCAAGGCCCTGCGCCGTCTGGGACTCGCCTGAGGGCGGTCAGCCCTTGTCGGTGAGGCTTTTCGCCTTGAACAGGTCGCTCATGGCGGCCCGCAGTAGGGTTTCGGCGTCCCAGGCCTCGCCGTCGCAGGCGGCCAGCCCCACGGAAACCCGGGGATGCACGCTGCAGTCCAGGTCGCCGAGCAGGGCGCCCTGCACCTCCTCCACGATCTTCGCGGCGTACCTGCGCGCGTCGCGGTCGCCCGTGTGCGGCAGGATCATGGCAAACACATACCCCTCGTAGCGCGCGATGATGTCGCAGGTGCGCGAACTGCCCATGAGGGTCATGGCCACCTCGACCATCATGTCCTCCAGGGAGAGCGCCCGCTCCGCCTCCTCCGCGTCCGGGGGCTCCTCGAACTCGACCAGTATGCAGGACACCGGGTATCCATACCGCCGCGCCTTGTCCGTCTCCTCATGCAGCCGCTCGTACAGGAAGCGCCGGTTCTTCAGCCCCGTCAGCCCGTCGGTGTACACGGGATCCTCAAGCGGCGTGGGAAGCGGCCCCGTGGCGGACCGGGTCCGCAGGGCGGAATCCACCAGCACCATCACAAAGGGCAGGTTGTAGGGCTTGACGATGTAATTCACCGCGCCCAGGGAGTAGCCGTGGTCCACATCGGTGGAGGAACCCCGGGCGGTGACAAAGACCACGGGGATGTCGGCGGTCTCAGGGCGCGCCTTCAGGCGGCGGCAGACCTCGTAGCCGTCCAGGTCGGGCAGTCCCACATCAAGCAGAATAAGCTCAATGTCCCCCTGCGCGCACCGCTGAAGGGCCTCGGCCCCCGTGTGCACCGCCACGGCCTCGTACCCGTTCAGGCGCAACCCCTCGCACAACACCAGCGCCTCGTCCACGCAGTCATCCACAACACAAACTTTAAATGCCTCCACCGGAAGCCCTTTCAGTGCAGTACACCATCAAATGCCGCGCATCCTCCCCCGGCCTCTCTTGAGGGAATTTTACCAGTATTTTGCGATTTTGGCAAATCCTGGGGACGGAATTTCAAAAAAAGAGGATTATTCCCGCCCGTTTTCCCCCAAAGGATGGTCTTCGAGCCGCTCCAGACCGCTGTCCCCGGCGGACACGGCCCCCTGCTGGGACTCCCCTTTCTCCGACGGCTGCTCGACGGGGAAGCCGTTCTTCCGCCCCCTCGTTGCAAGCCATTTCGTCACACTGTCCGCCTCGTGGGACCCGGTGAAGCGCTGGATAAACGCCCCGGCGAGGGCGGCGCATCTGGTTTCGCCGTCCTCTTCCGTCCGCAGGACGTCCGTGCAGCGCCGGAAGACCAGGAGCGCGTCTTCGGGTGAATGGACCAGCATCATGGCCCTCTCGAAGCATGCGGCCGCGTCATGGCGCCTTTCCAGCCGGGCGAAATTGTCCCCCGCACGGATCCAAAGTCCCGGGTCTCTGGGATAGATGCGCGCCAGGGCCAGATACTCCCGGGCCGCGCCCTCGCTGTCCCCGGTCCGCTCCAGGGCCTCGGCGGAACCCGTGCGGGGATGCTCCACCCCGTCGTCCCCGGGGTTCCACACCACGTCCACGAGCAGCTTTGAGAGCAGGGAGACGCCGATGTGCCCGTACAGGGCGAAAGCCGCGACGAAAAAGCCGATGGCCGTGAAGATGTACAGGACGGGTGCGCGCTGGAGGGTTCCGCGCAGGACGATCAGCTCGACGCCGCAGGTGAGGGCCGCCCAGCAGACGACCACGGCCTGGGCGCGGGGAGTCAACTCCTCCAGAAGGGCAAACCGGCGGTGCAGGAGCCACACGCCGACGGCGAGAAACAGGGCGATGTTGACCAGGGCAAAACCGTCCCGGACGGGGTTTTCGAGCAGGGAAATCTCCACACACGGCGCCTTTCACGGCGTTGCTTCACGCGCCACAAGATAGCGCGGAGGCGGGGGTGAAGTCCAGCGGCGCCCTCCCCCCGAATTGAAATATTCCGGTCCGCGCATGTAAGATCAAGGCCCATGGGAACCGTCACCGGCCGCGCCCGGCGCACCGGTTCCGGCGGGGTTCCCAAGTTTCGGCGTCCGCCCGGACGCGGTTCCATATCCGAAGGGCTTTTCTATGAAACTTACCGTGATTGGCGGCGGAAGCTCCTACACCCCCGAACTGCTCGACGGCCTCTTCTCCCGTCTGGACAAGATCCCCGTGAGCGAAGTCTGGCTGATGGACAGGAACCCCGAGCGGCTGGCCATCAACCGGGCGTTTGCCGCCCGGATGGCCGAAACCCACGGCAACCCCTTCACGGTCCACGCCACGGGCGACCTGCGCGAGGCCGTGCGCGACGCCCGCTATGTGGTCACCCAGATCCGCGTGGGCGGGATGCAGGCGCGCATCAACGACGAGAAGCTCGGGCTGCGCCACGGGATCGTGGGCCAGGAGACGACGGGGGTGGGCGGGTTCGCCTGCGCCCTGCGCACCATTCCGCGGATTCTCGAGGTGGCGCACGCCATGGAGGATCTGGCCCCCCGGGGCTTTCTCGTGAACTTCACCAATCCGGCGGGCATCAACACCGAGGCGGTCCTGAAACACAGCACCATCCGCACGGTCGGGCTGTGCAACGTGCCCATCGGCATGATCATGGAGGTCATCAAGCACTTCGGCGGCGAGGTGCCCGAGGTGGAGCTGGACTATGTCGGGCTCAACCACCTCTCCTGGGTGCGCAAGTTTTCCGTGAAGGGCGAGGACGTGACGCAGGCCGTGCTGGACACCTTTATCGAGCACGCCGCCGAGGAGTGGGAGGTGGAGGAGGTCCGCGAGAACATGATCACCGCCATGCGGCGTCTGGGCATGTTCTGCAACTATTACCTCCAGTATTTCTACAGCACCCCCTCCGTGCTCGCCTCGCTCCGGGCGAAGCCCTGCACGCGCGGCGAGGAGGTGGTGAAGGTCGAGGAGACGCTGTTCGCCAAGTACCGGGATCCCGAGCTGAAGGAGAAGCCCGAGGAGCTGGGCAAGCGCGGCGGCGCGCACTACTCCACCGCCGCCTTCCTGCTGGTGGACGCCATCGAGAACAACCGCGGCAGCCGCCAGATCGTCTGCTGCCGGAACAACGGCGCGATCCCGACCTTTGACGACGATGTGTCCGTCGAGGTTCCCGCCATCATCACTTCCGAGGGCGCAAAGGCCATCCCGCAGGCGGCCCCCGCGCCGGTGATCCGGGGCCTCATGCAGAACATCAAGGCCTACGAGTCCCTGGCCGTGGAGGCGGCGGTGCGCGGCGACCGCAAGGCGGCCTTTGAGGCGATGCTGCTGCACCCGCTCATGCCGGACGCCAACGGGTGCGCGGCCCTGCTGGAGGAGCTGCTGGAGATCAACCGCCCCCACCTTGAAGGAACGTTTTTCTAGGCGCGCAGTGTGCCGGACCATAACCAACCGAGAAAAGGAGCCAGCGCATGACACAGAAAGCCATCTGCGAGACGACCCTTCCCGGACGCGGCCCGGACAAGCGCGGCAAGGTGCGCGACATCTACGACCTCGGCGACCGGCTGCTCATCGTGGCAACGGACCGCATCAGCGCCTTCGACTGGGTGAACCCCGTGGGGATTCCGGACAAGGGGCGCATCCTCACCGCCATTTCCCTCTTCTGGTTCGAGCAGGTGGGCAACGCCTGCCGGAACCATCTCATTTCGGCGGATATCGCCGATTTTCCGGCGGAGTTCCAGGCGTGCCCCGACATGTTCGCCGGGCGCTCCATGCTCGTGCGCAAGTGCGCCATCTTCCCCGTTGAGTTCATTGTCCGCGGCTACCTCGCCGGCAGCGGGCTCAAGGAATACCGCCAGCACGGCACCGTCTGCGGCATTCCCCTGCCCGCGGGGCTGGTGGAGGCCAGCCGGCTGGACACGCCGATCTACACCCCCTCCACCAAGGCCGAGTCCGGGCACGACATCAACATCAGCCCGGAGGAGGCGGGGCGCATCATCGGGGAGGACTGGAACCGCCGGGCCTCCGGCGCCGCCCTGGAAATCTACGGGAGGGCCCGCGACATCGCCGCGGCCCGGGGCGTCCTCCTCTGCGACACCAAGTTCGAGTTCGGCGTGCTCGACGGCGAGCTGATCCTCGCCGACGAGATTCTCACACCGGACTCCTCGCGGTTCTGGCCGGCGGAAAGTTATGCGCCGGGCCGGCCGCAGCCGAGTTATGACAAGCAGTTCGTCCGCGACTATCTGGAGACGACGGGATGGGACAAGAACTCGCCCCAGCCCGCGCTTCCGGAGGACGTCGTGGCGCGGACGCGCGAGAAGTATTTGGAAGCCTACACCAAACTCACCGGGCGGAAGGATTTGTAAGTGTCAGACGCACATACGGGGCGGGATGCCGCCCTTCCCGCCGCCGCCGCGGGCACGGCCGGCGGCGGGCACGATGATGACCGCATGCGGGATGAATGCGGGGTTTTCGCCGTGCACGGCCACCCCGAGGCCCCCAAACTGGTCTATCTGGGGCTTTACGCGCTCCAGCACCGGGGCCAGGAGGGCGCGGGGATCGTCTGCGCGAAGGACGGGGTGCTGACGGCGCACCGGGGCGTCGGCCTGGTGGCGGACATCTTCAAGCCCCACCGTCTGGCGCGCGTGAAGGGCGACCGGGGCATCGGCCACGTGCGCTACTCCACTTTCGGCGCGAGCAACCTGCGCAACGTGCAGCCCCTCGTGGTGGACTACGCGCGCGGCTCCATGGCCGTGGCGCACAACGGCAACATCACCAACGCCGCCGTGCTCCGCGAGGCCCTCGAGGAGGAGGGCGCGATTTTCCAGGCCACCACGGACAGCGAGGTGATTCTGCACCTCCTCTCCCGCTCGAAGAAGGAGACCTTCACCGAGTGCCTGGCCGAGGCCCTCGCCAAGCTGGTCGGGTCCTATTCCGTGGTCGCCACGGACGGCAAGGTCGTCGTGGCGGCCCGCGACCCGCTGGGCTTCCGGCCCCTGTGGCTGGGCAAGCTCGACGACGCCTGGATCGTCGCCAGCGAGACCTGCGCCCTGGACATCATCGACGCCGAGTGGGTCCGGGAGATCGAGCCGGGCGAGGTCGTCACCATCAGCGACGACGGGGGCGTCGCCTCGTGGCACCCCTTCCCGAAGGCCGTGCCGAAGCAGTGCGTGTTCGAGTTCATCTACGTCGCCCGCCCCGACAGCGTGATTTTCGGGCGCAGTGTGGACGAGGTGCGCAAGAACCTCGGCCGCGCCCTGGCCCGGCAGGCGCCCGTGGACGCCGACATCGTCATGGCGGTGCCCGACTCCAGCAACCCGGCGGCCCTCGGCTACTCCCACGAGTCGGGCCTGCCCTTCGACATGGGGTTCATCCGGAACCACTATGTCGGCCGCACCTTCATCGAGCCGGACCAGGGCATCCGCGACTTCGGGGTGAAGATCAAGCTGAACCCCGCGCGCAACGCCGTGGACGGGAAGCGCATCGTGCTGGTGGACGACAGCATTGTCCGGGGCACCACGGCCCGCAAGATCATCACCATGCTCCGCAGGGCGGGCGCCAAAGAGGTGCATTTCCGTGTCGCCTCGCCGCGGATCATCAACTCGTGCCACTACGGCATCGACACGCCCAACAAGACCAAGCTCATC
>JAKPUV010000915.1 GCA_029554925.1 Candidatus Hydrogenedentota bacterium
AGGAAGGCGTGCGCCTCGTGGAGCGACCCCACGGGCAGCACCCGTATCTTGTCCGTGACCCCGGCCTCGCCCGCGTTGTGCCGCGGCAGCAGGACGCCCTCCAGCCCCAGGTCCCGCGCCGTGATCGCCATGGCCAGCGCGCCCGCCACGGGCCGCACCGACCCGTCCAGCGCCAGCTCGCCCACGATCAGGTGGCTGCGCAGGCGCGCGCCGGTGAGCTGCCCCGTCGCCGCGAGGATGCCCAGCGCGATGGGCAGGTCCAGCGCGCTGCCCTGCTTGCGCATGTCCGCCGGGGCCAGGTTCACCACCACGTTCCCCGTCGGCAGCCGGAACCCCGAATTGCGGATCGCCGCCAGCACGCGGTCCTCGCTCTCCTTCACCGCCGTGTCCGGCAGCCCCACCACCTTCAGGCGGAACATCCCCGGCCCGGCGTCCACCTCCACCGCCAGCGGGTGCGCGTCAATCCCCACGACGGCGCAAGACTGTATTCTGGCCAGCATCCGGCAAAGGCTCCCCCGCGCCCGCCCCGGGCGCGTTCCCGGCATTGTCCCCAAAACCCCGCCCGCGATGCAAGGACGGCGGGCCCGCAGGGTCTATAATGGCGGACGGGCGGCCCGCCCGGACGCGGGGCGCGCGCCGTCCGGACGGGAGGCAGGTCATGCTGGCATTCATCGCGGCGCTCGGCATCGGGTGCCTGGTCCACGGGGCGGCCCCGACGCCCGGGGAGATGGCGACGGCGGCGGAGTGGGCGGCGGCGAAGTTTGCCGGTGAGTCCGCGCCGGGCTTCGACGGCGCGCCGTTCTTCTCGTTCACCTACGGCGGGAAGGCGTCGGCGGACTTGCTGCCGTCGTGGACGGTGACACGCGCCGTGGAGGCGCCGGACGCCCACCGCGCGCGCCACACCGTCACCTGGACGGACCCGGAGACGGGGCTGGAGGTCCGCTGTGAGGGGGTGCGGTACCTGGATTTTCCCACGGTGGAGTGGACGCTGCATTTCCGGAACACCGGCGCGGCGGACACGCCCCTGCTGGAGAACCTCCGGGCCGTGGACACAGCGTTCCGCCGCGACCCGCACAGCGAGTTCCTGATGCGCACCATCCGGGGGGACAACTGCACCCCCGCGAGCTATGAGCCTTTGGAGACGCCGCTGCCGCCAAAGGAGAACGTTCACCTCGCGTGCACCGGCGGACGCCCCACGCAGGAGACGTTTCCCGGGTTCAACATCGCGTGGGGTGGCGGGGGCGTGATCTGCGCGCTGGGGTGGCCGGGGCAGTGGGCGGCGGACTTCACCCGCGACGACGGGGAGACGCTGCGCGTTTCCGGCGGGCAGGAGGAGACGCGCTTTGTCCTGCTCCCCGGCGAGGCCGTGCGGGGGCCGCTGGTGGTGTTCCAGTTCTATACGGGCGACTGGCTCCGCGCGCAGAACGTCTGGCGCGCGTGGATGCTGGCGCACAACACCCCCGCGCCCGGCGGCAGGCCGCTTGCGCCGATGCGGTCGCTGTGCAACGGAAACTTCTACCCCAACCTCATGACCGTGGCG
>JAKPUV010000916.1 GCA_029554925.1 Candidatus Hydrogenedentota bacterium
AGACGGGGTCGCGCTTGAGGCCCAGCAGGATCTCCCTGCCCGCGGCCTGCTCCTGGAGGTGAAAGGCCCCGATGCGCAGGCCCGGGTCCTTCGCCCGGACATTCTCCGTGATCCCTTTGCGGGCGGCCTTCAGTCCGGCGAGGGTCCCGATCCCGGTCACGATCCCGCCCCACTCGCTCTTGTGCAGGAAGGCGCGGCCGGCGAGCTTCAGCACGAAGGGGGGCTTCATGGCCCTCGCCGCCCTCACGAGGGCCGTCAGGCTCCCGGCCTCGATGCCGCGCGCGGCGGGGATCCCGTAGCAGCCGAGCAGCTCCAGGGCGTCCTGGCCGAGGAGGACGCCCTCGCGCCTGCCCTTCGCGGCCAGGCCGCCGGCCCTTGCCCTGTCGACGGGGAACGCGCGCGGCCGCGGCGTGCCGCGGCGCCTGAGACGGTGATACCGGTAGCTGTACGAGAGCCCCTCGACGGCCTGCTCGATCGAATCGAAGCAGGCCACGCGCGGGACCCTCTCGAAGCGGTCGACGGCGGCGGCGCTGTCCAGGTAGGGCCACGCCGCGACGGGCTTGAGGGTTCCCGATTCCCGCCTTGCCTTTTCGACGGCCTGCTCGAGATCCAGATCGCCGTGCAGCGGCGAGCCGGAGACGATGAAGACGGCGAGCACGCCGTCGATGCCGGGGGATTTCAGCATCTCCGTGAGCGACAGCCGGAAGGCCTCCTCGTAGCGGCCGCCGAGCATGCCGATGGGCCAGATGTCGATGGGATTCGTCACGTGGACCCAGCCGGGGAGTCCGGCCAGGAGCTTTTCCCGGAGGCCTGCGGGCATCTCCCCGAAAACGAGCCCGCGCCCCTCGCAGGCGTCCGCGGCCATGATGCCGCCCGCCCCGGTGGCGGTGACAACGCCGAGCCGCGGGCCCTCCATTTCGCCGAGAACGGCAAGGGCGTGGATGGCGTCGCGCATCTGGCCCCCCGTGCCGACACGGAGGACCCCGGAGCGCTCGAAGGCGGCGTCGTAGACGTCGTCCTCGCCGACCAGCGAGCCCGAATGGGACAGCGCGGCCTTCGCCCCCGCCGCGCTCCGGCCCGTCTTGATCGCGATGACGGGCTTGAGGCGGCTCGCCCGGCCCGCCGATTCCAGAAATGCGGGGCCGCGCTTGAGGCCTTCCATGTGGACGACGATGACCTTCGTTTCCGGGTCGTCCGCGAGGTAGTCGAGGGCGTCGGCGATGTCGAGGTCGCAGGCGTTCCCCACGTCGATGGCCTTGCCGATGTCGTGCCAGGCGAGATTGCGGGACGCCACCTGGAGGACGCCCGTCTGCGCGACGAGCGACACGGGAAGGAACCGTTCGGGGAAGGGGATGTCGATGAAGGCCGTGTTGAAGCGCCGGAAGTTGTTGACCACCCCCAGCGTGTTGGGGCCCATGACGCGCACGCCGCTTTCTCGGGCGCGCGCCGCGAGTGCGTCCTGGAGGCGGCG
>JAKPUV010000922.1 GCA_029554925.1 Candidatus Hydrogenedentota bacterium
TCGCCGCCCCGGCGGCGGATCCGTCCCCCGAGATCACCGAGCATTACACCCGCATGATGAAGTACCACGGGTACATGGACGGCAGCGTGCCGGAGGGTGCGGTGCTGTTCATCGGCGACAGCATCACGCAGGGGCTGTGCACCTCGGCGGTGTGCGACCGGGGCGTGAACTACGGCATCGGCAGCGACACGACCGTCGGCGTGCTTCAGCGGCTGCCGGAGTACCGGTCCATGGACCGGGCGCGGGCGGTGGTGGTGGCCATCGGGGTGAATGACCTGCGGCGGCGCGACAACGCCGCCCTTCTGGAGAACTACCGGAAGATCGCCGACGCCGTCGCGGGGCGGGCGCCCCTGCTGTTCAGCGCGGTGCTGCCCCTGGACGAGCGGGTGAAGGAGGAGAACCGGGGCGTCAACGCGCGCATCCGCGAACTGAACGCGGGGCTCGCCGCGCTCTGCGCGGAGCGGGGCGACTGCCGGATGGTGGACGTGTTTGACGCGCTGCTGGACGGCGAGGGCAGCCTGGCCCCGGAGCACCACACGGGCGACGGCGTCCACCTCAGCGACAAGGGCTACGCCGTCTGGATCGCCGCGCTGCGCGGCGCGCTGGAGGCCCTGCCGCCCCGCGCGCCAAAGGGCTGACGCCTGGCTACTAACGCAAAGGCGCGAAGGCGCAAAGGAAGAAAATTTCCTGTCTTCCCTGCGCCTTCGCGCCTTTGCGTTAACTTCCTCTCCGAATCTGCGCTCATCTGCGCAATCTGCGGACAAAAAAGAAAACGCCCACACCTCCCGGAAAGGGGGCTGCGGGCGCGGATTGCCTGGCGGGATTAGAAGATGTACTCGGGCTCGAGCACGGCCTCGTAGTTCACGCTCTTGTCCGTGAAGGGGAAGCTGACCGACTCGAACACGCCGGTGCCGGTGCGCATGAACGCGCGCGCGGTGCCGAGCACGGGGGCGACGCCCACGAGGTAGCCGAGGGGCTTGCCCTTCTTGAGGTTCTTGTCAAAGGTCATCGGAATCTCGGCCCAGCCGAACATGATGTTCGACAGGCCGCGGCCGAACTTGGTCAGGGACTTCTCCAGCCCCGTCGGCTTCGGC
>JAKPUV010000942.1 GCA_029554925.1 Candidatus Hydrogenedentota bacterium
AGGCCGACGCAGGCGCCGAGGACGGCGTAGGTGACGAGGGGGTTGCGCCCGAGGGGCGAGAGGAGCGGCGCGCGTCCCCCGCGGTAGTCGCAGAACCAGTAGAAGAGGTCGTAGGTGAGGAAGGCGACGCCGCCGGTGAAGAGGGGGTGCGGAAAGGTCATGCCATAGCGGGTGAAGGGCCAGGCGGGCTTGAAATCACCCCAGGGCAGGGAGAAGAGCAGGCCCAGGAGGACGAGCCCCCAGCCGCAGAGCTGGAAGTCCGCCATGAGCCGCGCACCGGGCCGTGCGGCCCGCATGTCCCACGCCACGGTGCCGAGGAGCATGACCATGCCCCAGGTGAGCGCGGCCAGCGGCCCGCCGTTGAGGCACACGGGGGAGGTCATCACCCAGTCGCCATAGCCCGTGCCCAGGAAGAGCGCCTGGTGGACGGCCGCGAAGACAACGACCGCCGCAAGCCGCGCCGCCACGCCCCGGTGGATGACGGGCAGAAGCAGGATGCCCGCGAGGCCGATGTGCGTGAGGGCGTCCCAGGTGTGGCCCCAGTAGACGGGCACGCCGACGGCGAAAATGAGCAGGTGGCGGCGCACAGCCCACCAACGCGCGGCGCCCAGGCCGGCGGCCGCGGCGCGGCGCAGGAAGGAGCCCCGGTAGGACATGCCCGCGAGGAAGACGAACAGGGGCGCAATGGTCTCGGCCAGGGTCATGCCGGTGCGGTGGTGCGTGAGCAGGGAGGGCATGAAGGCGAAATGCCCCATGAAGTTGCCGAGAAGCATCATGACGATGGCGAAGCCGCGGCACTGGTCCATGGAAAGCGCGCGGGCCTCCGGCGGCAGCCGCAGGGACGCGCGTTCCGGACCGGTCTCCATCAGCGGGGGGCGGCCTTCAACTGGGAGAGGACCTTTTCCACGTTGGGCTGGTCCGCCTTGGCGGCCAGGGACTTCTCGTAGACCTGGCGGGCCTGGTCGGTGCTGCCGGTCTGGAGCAGGATGGCGCCGAGGAAGTTGAGCGTGTCCACGTCCTGGGGATTCTGGTCCGTGGCGCGGCGGGCGGCCAGGGCGGCGTCGGGCAGGCGTCCGGCGCGGTAGAGGAGTCTGGCGTAGGCGGCGTTCAGGGCGGGCTCGTCGGCAAAGGTCCCGCGGGCGGTCTCGAAGTCGTACAGCGCCTTCTTGAGCAGGACCCGGGTCTCAATGTCATGCGGCTGGGCGGCCTGGCCCAGTTTGTCCAGCGCGGCGGAGGCCTCGGCGATCTTCCCCTCCCGCGCGTCGAGCACGGCGAGGCCGATGACCGCACGGATGAGGTCCGGCTGCGCCTTGAGGGCCCCGGCATAGGCCTGGCG
>JAKPUV010000960.1 GCA_029554925.1 Candidatus Hydrogenedentota bacterium
CAACCGGAAATTTCCGACTGTTAGGGGGCTAACCGTACATCCGCGCCCCCGGTCACGCGAACCGGTCCGTCACCACCACCTCGTCCAGCGCGAGCTGGCCGCCCCGGGGACGCGCGGGCTCGGCCGCCTTCCCCACGGACACCATCAGCGCGATGACGTGGTCCTTCGGCAGGTTGACCAGTTTCCCCACGGCGTCGAAGTCGAAGCCGACCATGGGGCACGAGTCATAGCCCATCGCCTTGGCCGCCAGCATGAGGGTCTGCGCGGCAATGCCGCAGGAGCGCATGGCCTCGTCGCGCTGCACCCCCTCCTTGCCCCGGTAGTAGGCGTCAATGGCGGGCACAATGAAACTCTGAAACTCCGGCGGCGCGGTCCGCCAGTAGCGCTCCGGCGACTTCTCCCAGGAGTTCAGATCGGCGCAGAGCACCACCAGCAGCGACGCGTCGGTCACCTGCGCCTGGTTCCACGCCGCGGCGCGCACCTGCGCCCGGAGTGCCGGATCCCGCACCACGACAAAGCGCCAGTTCTGAATGTTGAAGGAGGTGGGGGACAGCAGCACCGCCTCGAAGAGCCGCTTTTCCTCCTCCGGGGTGAACCGGTGCTCCGGGTCGAAGTGCTTCACCGCCCGGCGGGCCTCGATGGCGTCAAAGGTGTTCATGGTGTGTCTCCTGGGTGAATGTCCCGGTTCCTTGACCCCAAGGGAACACCCCCCAGCCTAGGAGGCATTCCTCCGGAAAGCATCCGACGGATCGGTCGGATCCGTCCTATCGGTCCGATTTTCCGGCCCCGTCGGACACGTCCGACACGTCCGACGTGTCCGACCGGCCAGACATCCGCCCCCGCTCAAAACCACTTGGGCTCGGGCTGGTGGGGCGTGTAATTGTCCAGATGCTCGAAAACCGCCTCGGGGGTCATGCAGACATGAAACATGTCCAGGGCCGACTCTTTGAGGAAGTTCTCCTCCACGAGGCGGGCGAACATCTGGAACAGGGGGTCGAAGAACCCGTTAACATTAAGGAAGGCGCAGGGCTTGCGGTGGTAGCCGAGCTGCCGCAGCACGAGCACCTCCAGCATCTCCTCCAGCGTGCCGAGGCTCCCCGGCAGGGCCACGAAGGCGTCCGCCCGCTCCGCCATGATCCGCTTGCGGTCGCGCATGGTCTCGGTCACCACCAGCTCGTCGGCCTCGCGGTAGGCCAGCTCCAGGTCCACCAGCCGGTCGGGGATCACGCCGACCACGCGCCCGCCCGCGGCGTGGACCGCCAGCGCGCATTCGCCCATGAGCCCGATGTTGCCCGCGCCGTAGACCAGCGTCGCGCGGCGCTCGCCGATGAGCGTGCCCAGCCGCCGGGCCGCCTCCTTGTAGGCCTCGTCCACCGCGCTGGACGACGCGGCGTAGACGCACAGGTGCAGGGGGGTGTCTCCGTGCATTCCGTTCAGTCCCTTTCCAGCAGGCAGGCCGTCTCGACATGGGGCGTGCATGGGAACAAGTCCAGCGCCACCGCCCGTTTCACCCGCCAGCCCAGCCCCGCGAAGGCCGCCAGGTCGCGGGCCAGCGTCGCGGGGTCGCAGGAAACGCACACGATGCGCGCCTGCGCCGCGGCCGCCGCCCCCTCCACCACCGCCGCCGCCCCCGCGCGCGGCGGGTCCAGCACCACCGTGTCCCAGCGGCCCGCCGCCATGAGGGCGCCCATGGCCGCCTCGTCGCCCGTCCGGTAGTCGCCCGCGCCGGTCTCCGCCGCCGCGCGTACCGCCGCCCCCGCGTGGTCCATGCCCGTCACGCGGACCCCCGCCCGGGCCAGCCCCAGCGACAGGTTGCCGTTGCCGCAGTACAGGTCGAGCAGGGAGCCGCAGGCCCCGGCCATCTCCCGCACCGTCCCCACCAGCAGGCGGTTCAAGGTCAGGCTCGACTGGCAGAAGGTCCCGTTCACCACGGGCACCCCGTCCACCTCGAGGCGCGCGCGGGGCCGGGGGTCCCGCGGGGCGTTCACGTTGGCAAAGCGCCGCGACAGGTACGGCCCCGCCCCCGGCGGCGCCCACAGCATCGTCTCCCCCGTCTCCGGGTGCGCCGTCACGGTGACGGAGCCCTTGAGCCGCGCCGGGCCCAGCTCCGCGAGGACGGCGTTCACCGCGTCATGGCAGAGGGGGCAGGACTTCACCGACACAATCTCGCGGGTGCCGGGGGCGAAGTAGCCCAGCCGGCGGCCGTCGCCGTGGAATTCCGCGCGCGTGCGGTAGCCGTGGCGGGACGCCGGGTCACCCACCCATTCCACCTCCACCGCGATCTTCCCGATGCGCGCCAGGCAGTCGGCGACGATCCTCCGCTTCCACACGGTCTGGGCGTCATAGGCCAGCCCGCCCCAGACATACGCGGCGTCGGCCTCCGTCTTGCCCTCCAGGCAGGGGATGCGGTCCGGCGACGGCGTCTCCACCGCCTCCAGCGCGCCCCACCACGCCTTGGGCGTGCGGCGGACCAC
>JAKPUV010000964.1 GCA_029554925.1 Candidatus Hydrogenedentota bacterium
TGGCCGAAGAGCTGCACGAAGAACTCACCCTCCGCCACGGCCTGACCAGTCTCCGCGGCCCCGTGGAGGAAGCCCCACCCCGGGACGCGAAGGCGCGGCGCCGGGCGAAGTGACGCCGTCGGGGAGGCCCGTCCCCCGTGTGCAAAGACGTCCCCGATGTTTCCAGTATTCGGAAACTTTCCCGGATACACTGGGTTCCGGATACCGGCGGAACGCGGGCGGGGTGCATAGGGGGAACGGTTCCGTCGTCCGGTTGGACGTTAACGATGAAAGGGTTGCGCGATGGGTTGGCTGGAAGAGGCGGGCGAGGGGTCCACAGAGGAAATTATCACAGAGCTCCGGCGCCGGCTGTTTGCGGCGCTCATGGTGTTTCCCCCGGTGCCCATGAGCGTCGAGGAGGACGAGGACGGGGGGCTCGGCATCATGGACGGCAAGGGAACTGCCATCTTCTTCGTCCTCACGGACACGGGGGAGGAGGGTATCCAGCTGCGGTACACCGCCCCCGTGTGCCTCGCGCCGCAGCAGAACCAGCGGGCGGTCTACCAGCTGCTCCTCAAAGAACTGATGGGGCGCTGCTTTGTGCGCTTCCAGTTGCGCGGCGACCTCCTCTCCCTCGAGGGCGGCCTGCCCGCCCACGCGCTGGACGACACCACCGTCCTGTACGCCGCCACCGAGGCCTTCCTGTGCGCCAAGTCGTTCATGCAGCACCTCGTCCAGTTCCACGGCCTGCGCCCCTGGCACGGCGACGAGTCGGAGCCCGACTCCTCCATGCGCGACTTCTGGAGCGTGCCCCTGCCGCCGGGACCCGACGGCGGCGTCAACCCCCTGGAAAAGGAGCACCTCGACATCCTCGCCGCCATGCGCCGCGGAAAGGTCTTTGACCGGATGCGCCTCGCCTCCACGCTCATCCTCCACCTGCGCTGGATGGACATGAACGGCGACGATGGGCCCTCGGAGGACGCCGCGCCGGAGCATCCCGACCGCGTCGTGAGCTTTCGGCAAGAGGACATCCGCGAACTGCTGGATGCCGATCCCGAAATGGACCCCGAACTGCGCGCCGGCCTGGAGGCGGCGCTGGCCTCCGGCGAACCCATCGAATGCGACCTGAGCGAGCTGGACGGCGAGTGCGATGTGGACCGCCTCATCGAGAACGCCCTCGTCCGGGACGACGACGACGCAGAGGACTTCGACCCCGGGAACGACGACTGGCTGGACGCCGTAGCGGGCGAGGGGTTCCAGGACAGCACGGACGACGACGGGGAGATGGATGAAGAAGACTGGGACGACGGGGACATCCTGCCGCCCCTGGGCGGCGACCCCCGCATCGAGAAGACCCTCATCACCCAGCTCGCCGCGCTTTTGCAGGACTTCGACCACTTCGACGACTTCACCGTGCTGCGCCAGAGCCGCCGCGCCTTCATCCTGCGGCATGGGGGCTTCGCCCTCCTCATCACCTTCCTCCCCGGCCCCCGCGACACCGCCTCCCTCATGTGCCACACCGAAATCTGCGCCCTCCCCGGCCCGCCGACCGAGGCCCAACTGCGCGCCCTCCTCGACGCCGCCTTCTACGCCCTCCCCGTCAAAGTCTGCCTCCAGGAGACCACCGTCGGCGTCTGCGGCCACCTCAACATCCGCCACCTCACCGACGAAACCGCCCGCCACCTCCTCCTCAGCGCCTTCGAACTCGCCGAAAAACTCCACGACGAACTCACCCTCCTCCACGGCCTGAAAAGCCTCCGCGACCCCGACCCGGCCGACCCGCGGGACAGCGGGGAGGATGGGCAAGCATGAGACCAAGGATGGAAACGGCGCCCGCACCTTCTCAGGAACAGTGGCGACGGGCACCCAAGCCGGCGAACAAGCGCAACGCACACATACCCACACAAAGGGTGCAGCAAGCAGCGCCCCTACGGGCGGTTACCCCGATCTTTCGCGAAGACCCAAGCCTGGGGGCAGTAGGGGCGCTGCTTGCTGCGCCCTCCTTGCGGAAATGGGCGCAAAAATCAATCATGCGGTCATTTGGGCGCCGATACCGCAGGTTGACTGCGCGAAGGGCATGTTTGTACTATGGCGATCAGGTGAGCCTTCGAAAAGAAAGGGTGCGTTTATGATGCGTGCGGTGAGATATGGATGGGTGGGTTTCCTC
>JAKPUV010000970.1 GCA_029554925.1 Candidatus Hydrogenedentota bacterium
GGCCCAGTGGGAGTTCGCCGCGCGCGGCCGCGAGAACCGCACCTACCCCTGGGGCGCCCTGCCGCCCGACGCCACCCGCTGCAATTTCGGCGACCACATCGGCGGCACCACCATGGTCACCCTCTACGAAGACGGCTGCACGCCCGACGGCATCCATGACCTCGCGGGCAACGTCTTCGAGTGGACCCTCGACCCCTTCGCCCCCTATGACACCCTCCGCAACCGCCCCGACGAGGCCGCGCAGATCCCCCGCCGCGCCGTCCGCGGCGGCTGCTGGCAGTCCCCCCCCGAAGAGCTCGCCACCGCCGCCCGCCGCGGCGTCTTCCCCGAAACCCAGGCCCGCACCATCGGCTTCCGCTGCGTCGTCCCCGCCCCGCAGGCGGACGAAACCGCCTGAGAGCCCACCCCGTACCGCCAGCGACCCGCTGGCCCTGTCTTCTGTCCTGCCGTACCGCCAGCGTCTCGCTGGCCTTGTCTTCCCCTCCCGGCCGCCGGTCCATCGTGCGCCCAAAGACAAGGCCGCCGGGACGGCGGCGGTACGCAACAGCCCCCGCCTGCCCACCCCGTACCGCCAGCGTCCCGCTGGCCCTGTCTTCTGTCCCTGCCGTACCGCCAGCGTCCCGCTGGCCTTGTCTTCTTTGAATCGATCAATACCGCTGCAAGGGCGTCGGCCAAGGCCGCAGCCCCGTCCGCAACTCCAGCCCCCTCATGAGCCCCCGCCACGGCCACCCCGTCAATCCGGCATGCTCCGGATTGGTGAGCGCGTATTCAACGGCATGCTCCAACTCTTCGGCATTTCGCAGCAGACGGTCATAACTTTCCCGGTGCCAGAAACCGCCGGACTTCCCGAGGATCTTGTTGCACCTGTGCGCGGCATACGACTTCCAAGAATGCATGACCCGCTCCAGGCTGAATTGTCCGAGCGGCTGCACCACGGCGTGCACATGGTTCGGCATCACGCACCAGGCCACGAGCCGGTATCGGTCCCCGTGAAAACAGCGCAGCGCCTCCGCCACCACGGCGGCCATCTCGGGCCTCCGGAGGGGACAGGCCCCGCGCCCCGCGTCCAGCCAGGACTCCACCTTGTCATTCATCACGCGCGCCAAAGACAGCTCCTCGGCGCGGGTAAGCTCCCCCTTCTCCCGCAGGGCTGCGGCGAGCGCGTTTCGCTCCTGAAGAAAACTGTCCAGAACCGCCCGTGGCAATGAGTCCCCCAGCCGAAACGTGACCGCGTAGCACCCCCCTTCCATCTCCCAATGCGGCAGCTTCTTGCGCCCGCGCTTCGAGGCGTCTTCACTGTCTCTGGGATACGCGATGTCCAGAAAATCGCCCACGGATGCCTCCCCGCCTATTATAACCCCCGCCACCGGGTCGGCGTGAGGCCCGAAGACAAGGCCGCCGGGACGGCGGCGGTACGCAACAGCCCCCGCATGTCTGCCCCCGTACCGCCAGCGACCCGCTGGCCCTGTCTTCCGTCCTGCCGTACCGCCAGCGTCTCGCTGGCCTTGTCTTCCCCTCCCGGCCGCCGGTCCACCGTGCGCCCGAAGACGAGGCCGCCGGGACGGCGGCGGCACGCAACAGCCCCCGCCAGACCGGACAGACCGCGCCGCCCCCGAAGGGCGATTTTGCGGCCCGTTGCGCCAAATGTGCGCCCAAGTTTCAACCCGAAGCAAAACCGCCGCAAGGGCCGATTCTTGCAAGCCCTTGCGGCGG
>JAKPUV010000972.1 GCA_029554925.1 Candidatus Hydrogenedentota bacterium
CGCAGATGTCCGAGACGACCCGCCAAAGATCCGGCGCGTGGAAATGCCAGTACCCATACTCGGGCACATGCGGCATGGTCATGAGCCACAGCGCGACGGGGGCCAGCAGGACTGTCTGGCAGAGCGCCCAGCCGCCCCACCGCCGCACCCGGCGGGGCGCCGAGAGAAACAGGGCGGCGCCCTGCGCGGCGACCGCGAAGACGCCCACCAGCTGGGTCCAGACCAGGGCGGTGTTCAGGAGCAGGTTGAGCGCGAGGAACCGGCGTCCGCCGCCCTGCAGCACCCTTGTCAGCGCCCAGACGGCGGCGGTGGCGAGCAGCACGGCGAGGGGGTAATTGCGGATGGACTGGTCATGGTAAATGTGCTGGGGCGAGACGGCGAAGAGGAGGACCGCCAGAAACCCCGCGCGGCGGCCGAAGGCGGCCGAGGCGGCGGCGTAAACGAACGGCAGGGTGGCCAGGCCGATGGCGATGGAAAGCCCCCGCATGGCCAGGGGGGAGTCCCCTATGAGGCCCCGGAAGAAGAACTGGACAACGTGGTACAGGGGCATGCCTTCCGGGTTCACATCGCGGGCGGCGAGGATGCTGTCCACAAACCCGGATTCGGCCAGCCCCACCAGCCCGTTGTAGTCGTCCCAGAAGACGGACTGCTCGTCCAGACGGAAAACGCGCAGGACCAGGGCAAGCGCGAAGAGCCCCGCCCAAAGCATTGCCGCGCGGGCCCGACCGCCCGCCGTGTTCCGCGTGTGTTTCTCCGTTTCCGCCATGCGCGCTCCTCCTCCGCTCCGTCCCGTAGTATAGCCGATGCGCTTCCCCGGGCGGGGCGGGTATAATGGCGGCCCCATGGCCCAACCGAAAAAAGACAAGCTGCGCCCGGTGCTGCTGCTGGTCATCAACGACGCGGCGGCGTCGGAGCGGCTGACCCGGATGCTGCGGCGCGGGTTTCCCGGATGCGTTGTGCGCGCGGCGGAGACCCCGGAGGCCGCGGTCGCCGCGGCGCGCGACGGGTCCACGGACTGCGCGATCATCGGGGCGGATCCGCCCAGCCTTTCGGGCATCGAGCTGTGCCGCACGCTGAAGGCGGACCCCGGCACGGACATGTTCCCGATTCTGCTGGTGACGGACCGGGACACGGACGCGCGGACGCGCGTGCTGGGGCTGGAGGCGGGAGCCGACGACTTTCTGCCGCGCGAGGCGGAGCCGATGGAGATGCTGGCGAAGGTGCGCGTGATGCTGCGCATCAAGCGGGCCGAGACCGGGCTGCGCGAGGTGAACCGCCGGCTGGCCGACGTGGCCGAGGACCGGTCGCGCGCCCTCTACGAGACCGACCTGCGCTACCGGCTGCTCTTCGACGCGTGCGACAACGCGGTGCTGCTCTTCGAGGTGACGGGGAACAACGAGGGGGGGCGGGTGCTGGAGATCAACGAGACGGCCTGCCGCTGGCTGGGGTACTCCCGGGAGGAGGCGTCGCGCCTGACCCTGCGCAACCTTTCCGTTCCCGACCGCATGCAGAACCTCCAGGGGCGCGTCGAGAGCATCGTGCTCCACCGGCAGCTCTCGTTTGAGACGGTGCTCACCCGCCGCGACGGGAGCCGCCTGCCGATGTTTGTGACCGCCGGGATCGTGGACACGGCGGAGGGCAGCGCGGTGCTCGCCGTGGGGCGCACCGCCGCCGCCGTGCAGGCGGACGCGGGCTACGGGTTTCTGGCGGACCAGACGGGCCAGCTCATCTACGACTGCAACGTGCGCACGGGGGACATCACCTGGGGCGGGGCGTTCACCCAGGTGACGGGGTACACGGCGGCGGAGCTTGCCGGGTTCGGCTGGCGCCGGTGGCGGCAGCGCATCCACCCGGACGACCGGCCGCTGGTGCTGTCGCGGTTCCGCGACGCGCTCCGGGTGGTCGGCAAGTACCAGATGGAGTACCGCATCCTGCACAAGTCGGGCGAGACGCGGCACATCGAGGACGCCGGGGTGGCGTTGCCGGGGGAGGACGGCCGGGCGCTGCGCATGCTGGGCACGATGAAGGACATCACGGCGCGCGTGCAGACGCAGGAGGAGCGGCGGCGGCTGGAAAACCAGTTCCGGCACTCGCAGCGCCTGGAGAGCCTGGGCGTGCTCGCCGGGGGCATCGCGCACGACTTCAACAACATCCTCGCGGGCATCATCGGCCTGACGGACCTGGCGCTGCGCGACATTTCCCCGGAATCCCGCACCCATGAGGACCTGCGCGAGGCCCTGCAGGCGGCCCACCGCGCCAAAGACCTCGTGCGGCAGATCCTGGCCTTCAGCCGGCGCGGCGGCGAGGAGCGGGACGCCCTCTACCTGCACATCGTAGCGCGCGAGGCGCTCAAGCTGCTGCGGGCCTCGCTGCCCTCGACCATTGAGATTGTGGACAGCGTGGACGCGCATTCCGGGGCCGTGATGGCCAACGCCGCGCAGATGCACCAGGTCATCATGAACCTCTGCACCAACGCCGCCCAGTCCATGCGCGAGTCGGGCGGGCGTCTGGAGCTGCGGGTGGAGGACGCGGAGGTGGACGCGGGCGCCGCGGCGGCGCATCCGCGGCTGCACGTGGGGCACTATGTCCGGCTGACCGTCAGCGACACGGGCCACGGCATGTCCGACGAGGTGCTGGAGCGCGCGTTTGACCCCTTCTTCACCACGAAGCGGCCGGGCGAGGGCACCGGCATGGGGCTGGCGGTGGCCCACGGCATCGTGACGGGCCACGGCGGCGCGATCCGCGCGGAGAGCCGCATCGGCGCGGGGTCCACCTTCCAGGTGTGGCTGCCGCGCGTGGGCGGCGTGCTGGTGGAGGAGCCGGCGCCCCCGGCGCCCTTCCGCGGCGGGAGCGAGCGCATCCTCTTTGTGGACGACGACGAGGCGGTGCTGCGCTTCGCGGACCTGGCCCTTCCGCGGCTGGGGTTTTCCGTCACCCTGTGCAAGGACGCCGGCGAGGCGCTGCGCGCCTTTGAGCGGTCCCCCGACCGGTTCGACCTGGTCATCACCGACCAGGTCATGCCCGGCATGTCCGGGTCGGACTTGGCCGTGCGGATCACCAGCCGGCGGCCCGACCTGCCGGTGCTGCTTTTCACCGGCTACAGCGACACGGTGGACAAGGACGACCTCGCGGCGGCGGGCATCTCCAGCGTCATGATCAAGCCGGTCACGGTGAACGACCTCGTCGGCGAAATCCGCCGCATCATGGACGGCCGCCCCGGGGGCCACGGTGCCCTGTTCTGACCGACCCTGAGAAAGGGAACCGCCCCCGGATGCCGGGGGCGGGGAAAGCCGTCAGATCAGGAAAGGGTCACTTCGCCAGCTTGAGCAGGTTCCCTTTTCCCTGCGCGCGCTGCTTGCCGCGGTAACTGGTCTCGAGCGGGGCGTAGCGGCGCTGGGCCTCCTGCACCGGCGTCTCCTCGATGCGCATGACCGGGGCCTCGGCCTTCGGGTCCGTGGTCGGAAGCACCGTGCTGGGGGCGGGCTTGGGCGCGGGCGGCTCCTCGCAGGCCTTCTCCTCGGCGCAGCAGGGCGCCTCCTCCGGGCAGGCCTTCGCCGTCTCCCGCTCAATCACCATCATGGCCGCCTGCTCATAGGTCATGTCGGACTTGCCCTTGCGCGGCACGGGGGCGTAGGTGAGGCCGGTGGCCACATGCTCCACAAAGGAGGCCCCGCCCACGGCGGCGCCCTTGGCACCCTCGGTGGTCATCGCGGCCGGGTCCTTGTAGGCCCCTTTCTTCAGTCCCGCGTGGAAGCTGGAAAAGAAGGAGGTCACCCCCAGCCAGGCCCATTTCACCGGGCGCAGCGCGGGCTCCTCCGGATTGCCAAACTGCCCCTCATAGGCGGGCGGCACCGCGGAGGCGGTGAACGAAAGGGCCAGCAGCACGCCCGCAATCAGCACCCAAAGTCGCATCTTCATGGTCTGTCCCTCATCAACCCCGGCACCCCGGGGACACCCGGCCACGTCTCCGGCGGTCACGGCAAACACGCCGTTTCCTCTGGAAACACGGCATTCCATTCTTGTCAACAATATATTCTACCGGAAAGCACTCCCGTTGTCCAGTCTTTTTTGGGGCGGTTTGGGGCGTGAACAAAGAGGACGGGCGGGGGGTGGAGCAGGAAGGGTTGGCTTTGCCATAATGCGAAAAAAGGAGCACGCAGATGAAAGCAAGGATTTGGGCGGCGGCATGGTGTGCGGCGGCGGTTTCCCTGTGCGCGGCGGCGGACCCGGTGGTCATCGCGCACCGCGGGGCAAGCGGCTTCCTGCCGGAGCACACGCTGGAGGCCTACGCGGCGGCGCACGCGCTGGGGGCCGACTACATCGAGCAGGATTTGGTGCGCACGAAGGACGGGGCGTTTATCTGCCGCCATGACATTCATCTGGACGACACCACGAACGTTGCCGAGGTGTTTCCGGACCGCAAGCGGAAGGACGGCCGGTGGTACGCCGCGGATTTCACGCTGGCGGAAATCCGGACCCTGCGCGCCGTGGAGCGGCTTCCGAACCGGTTTCCCAGGGGGGCGGCGGACTTCCGCATTCCGACCTTTGAAGAGGCCATTGAGCTGGTTCAGGGGATGAACAAGACCACGGGCCGCGAGGCGGGCATCTACCCCGAACTGAAGAACCCGGCGTTTCACCGGGGCGAGGGGCTGCCCATGGAGGAGGCCTTTCTCGAAATCTGCAAGAAGTACGGCTATGCGGGGAAGAGCGCGCGGATTTTCGTGCAGTGCTTTGACCCCGGCCCGCTCAAGCGGATGCGCGGGGAGCTCGGTTCCGAACTGCCCCAGATCCACCTCATCTCGGACAGCAAGATTCAGGACGCCCTGGTGACGGCGGAGAACCTGGCCAAGATCGCGGAGTACGCCGAGGGGATCGGGCCGGACAAGGGCCGCGTCCTCGCGGACCCGGAGCTGGTGAAGCGCGCGCACGCTGCGAAGCTGCTGGTTCACCCGTACACCCTGCGACGCGACGAGATCGGCAAGGGGTTCGCCTCTTTTGACGACGAGCTTCGGGCCTTTTTTGTGGAGTACGGGGTGGACGGCCTGTTCACGGACTACCCGGGGGACGCCGCGCGCTTTGTTCAGTCGCTGCGCTGATCCCCCCGCCGCGCCATCCGCTCGACGGCGCGCCGGGCAAACTCGCGCTCGCTGGGGTAGGTGAGCCGCTCCGCGGCCTCGCCGGGATCCAGCCAGAGCGGTGAGAACAGCGCCTCCTCCTCCCCGACGGGCTGGGGGGCGCCGCGCCCGGGGTCGGTGAGGCGCATGAGGAAGTAGCGCTCCACCCGGTGGTGGCGCGCGCCCTGGAAGGTGTATTCGCTCTCGGCCTCGCCGAGGTCGGCGGTGATCTCCAGCCCCTGGTACCCCGACTCCTCGCGCACCTCGCGGACGGCGGCCTCCTCGGGCGTCTCGCCGGGGTCAATGTGCCCCTTGGGCAGCCGGATCTCATGCACCGGCGTCCCGTCTCGCGTCACGCGGCGCTCCAGCGCGAGCAGGCGCCCCCCTCCGTCCACGACCACCCCGCCCGCGGTGCGGTGTTGCCTGGTTTTCACGGGTCAGGCCCCCACCGTGGTCTTTTTCCGGCGGCCTTCGGGGGGCGGCGGCGTGATGGTGAAGGCGGGCTTGCCGTCCTTGATGCGGACCTCCACGCGCCCGCCGTCCGACAGGCGGCCGAAGAGGATCTCCTCGGCGAGGAGGGGCTCGATCTCCTGCTCGATCTTTCGGGCGAGGGGCCGCGCGCCAAACTTGGGGTCGTAGCCCGTTTCGGCGAGCCACACCCGCGCCTCGTCCGACAGGGAGAGGGTGACGCGGCGCTCGGCGAGCTGCCGGTTGAGTTGGCGGATGAACTTGTCCACAATGCGCCCCACCACCTCCATGGTGAGGGAGTGGAAGACGATGACGCCGTCGAGGCGGTTGCGGAACTCCGGAGTGAAGGCCTTCTCGATGGCCTTGAGGCTCTTCGGCCCGGCGTCGGCGCCGCCGGACTGGAAGCCAATGGAGGGGGCGGCCATCTCGCGCGCCCCGGCGTTGGAGGTCATGATGAGGACCACGTTGCGGAAGTCGGCCTTGCGGCCCGCGTTGTCCGTCAGCGTGGCGCTGTCCATCACCTGGAGGAGGATGTTGAAGAGGTCGGGGTGCGCCTTCTCAATCTCGTCCAGCAGGAGAACGGTGTAGGGGTTCCGGCGGATCTCGTCCACCAGGAGGCCGCCCTGCTCGAAGCCGACATAGCCCGGGGGCGCGCCGATGAGGCGGGACACGGCGTGCTTCTCCATGTACTCGCTCATGTCATAGCACGCGAAATGGTTGCCGAGGGTTTCCGCGAGGCGCCGGGCGACCTCGGTCTTGCCGACGCCCGTCGGGCCGGCGAAGAGAAAGGCGCCGATGGGCTTGTTGGGGCGGCCCAGGCCCGCGCGCGCGCGCTTGATGGCGCGCACGACTTCGGCGACGGCCTCGTCCTGCCCGTAGACGGCGGCGAGGAGGTCCTTTTCCAGGACGCCGAGGCGGTCCCTTTCCGAGCCGCTGAGGTTGCGGGCGGGGATTTGGGCGATTTCGGAGACCACCTGCTCGATGTCGCGGGGCCGGATGGTCTTCCTGCGGGCGGGGCCGTCGGTGCGCGCGCCGGCGCCGGCCTCGTCGAGGAGGTCAATGGCCTTGTCCGGCAGAAAGCGGTCGTTGATGTGGCGGGCGGCGAGCTCGGCGGCGGCGCGCAGGGCGTCGTTGGTGTAGCGCACGCCGTGATGCTCCTCGTAGCGGCCGCGCAGGCCGCGCAGGATGCGCAGGGTGTCCTCGACGTCCGGCTCGTCCACCTCGATCTTCTGGAAGCGGCGGGCCAGGGCGTGGTCCTTCTCGAAGTGGTTCTTGAAGTCGGCGTGGGTGGTCGCGCCGATGCAGCGCAGCTCGCCCGAGGCGAGGGCGGGCTTGAGAATGGCGGAGGCGTCCATGGTGGACTCGGAGGTGGACCCCGCGCCGACGATGCTGTGGATCTCGTCTATGAAGAGGATCACGTTGCCCCGCTGCACGGCCTCGCGCACGACGTTCTTCACGCGCTGCTCGAAGTCGCCGCGGAACTTGGTGCCCGCGAGCATGCCCGCGACGTCCAGCGCGAGGATTTCGGCTTTCCGCAGCTCCTCGGGCACATGCACCCGCCCGCCGCCCGCGGCGGCCTCGTGGAGGCGCAGCGCCAGCCCCTCGGCCAGGGCGGTCTTGCCGGTGCCGGGCTCGCCGACGAAGACGGGGTTGTTCTTGCGCCGCCGGCAGAGGACGCGCAGGGCGCGCCGGATCTCCCGGTCGCGGCCGATGAGGGGGTCGAGGGCGCCCTCGGCGGCCCGCCGGGTCAGGGAGACGGTGAAGCTTTCCAGGGCGTCCGGGGCGGGGCGCTCCTTTCTGCCGCCGTCCTCCCCGGACTCATCGCCGTCGTCCTCGTCGTACCATTCCTCCTCCGGCGCGGAGTCGCCGGCGTCCTTTCCGGTCTTGGAGACGCCGTGGGAGATGTAGTCAAGCACGTCGAGGCGGGTGACCCCCTGCCTGCGCAGGAAAACCGCCGCGTGCAGCTCGTCCTCGTCCAGGATGGCCGCGAGCACGTCCCCCGCGTCCACGGCCTCCTTGCCGGAGAACTGCACCTGCAGAAAGGCCCGCTGGAGGAGCCGCTCAAGGGCGGTGGTCTGCTGGAGGGTGACGGGCCGCCCCTCGGGCACGCGCTCGATGTGGCGGTCGAGGAACTGCTCGAGGGCGCCTCGCAGGGATTTCACGTCGCCGCCGCAGGCGGCGATGATCTCGGCGCCGTAGGGGTCGTGGGTGATGGCGTGGAGCACGTGCTCCACGCTCAGGTATTCATGGCGTCTGGACCGCGCCTCGTGTAGCGCGCGTCCCAGGGCCTTTTCAAGCTCCCGGCTCAGCATGGCTTTGTCTCTTTCCCGGCTCGCGCCGATTCTCCGCCTACTCCCGCTCCATGGCGCAGCGCAGCGGGAATCCCGCCGCCCGCGCGAGCCGCCTCACGGCGGCGCACTTGGTCTCCGCGATCTGCCTCGTGTAAACACCGGCGAGCCCCCGGCCATGCCGGTGCACGGCGAGCATGACGCGCACGGCCTCTTCATGGGGCCTGTGGAAGACCTCTTCAAGTATGGCCACCACGAACTCCATGGTGGTGTAGTCGTCGTTCAGCAGCAGGACACGGTACGAGGGGGGCTCCCGCACGTCGTCCACAGGGCGGTTTTTCAGCCCCGTCTCGTTTCCGTGTTCCGTCTTTTCCATTAACACCGCGTCCCCGCCCTTGCTTCTTGCGGCGGGGCGGAGGGTTGTGCGCCGCGGTTTCATGGTACCACAGGCCCTCTTCCGGCGTTTCGTCCGCCCGGAATGCAGCCGGGCCGCCGGCGGGAAGCCGGCGGCCCGGAGAGGGTCTTTTCAGGGGGCTATTTCCTGCGGCGCAGGGCGGCCAGTCCGCCCAGGGCCGTGGAGAGGGCCAGCGCGGCGAGCCCGAGTCCGCCGGCGGCGGGCAGCGCCTCCACGCCCTTCACGTAGATCGGGCCGTACGTGGCGGGCACGCGAAGTTTGATGGCCGGGGGGAACGAGCCCCCGGGAACCTGGTAGGAGCAGGTGTAGTTCCCGGTCAGCTCCGGCGTCATGGCGAGGATGTTCAGGCAGCGGGTGGTGCTGCCGCTGATGTTGCCGTTGTCGGCCAGAGGCACGCCGTTGCGGTACCACTGGAAGGTGGAGTCCCACGCGGGGCTCTGCGCGCCCACGCCCAGCATGGCAATGCGGGCGGGGTCGTCGCGCTCGTAGGTGTCCGCGCCGGTCTTTGGCTGGATGGCGGCGTTGCAGGCGGCGGCGGCGTAGGCGCCGGCCCCTTCGCAGGCAAAGTAGGCGTACTCCTGCTCGTTCGTCCAGCCATCCTTGTCGGCGTCGGCCGTCTTCGCAAGGATGGTGGGGAACTTGGTGAAGTTGGCCGGGTTGAGCGTGCCGATCTCCACAGGGAACCCCTGGTCTTTCAGGTCGGCGAGCAGCGGGATCAGGGCGGTGGGCAGTCCGATGGAGTTGTCATCGCCGAGAGTCATGTATCCGGCCAAAACAGTGTCCAGTCCGGGGAGGATCAGGTCGGCCAGCCCGCCGTCGCCGCCGAGGATGGTCTGCATCTCGGCGATGTTGCTGTGCCAGGCGGCCGCGACGTCCGCGGCCACGATGCCGCCCTGGGCACCGTAGTTGATTCCCGGGTTGGCCATGCAGTACTCAATGAGGGTGAACTCAAAGATGTCCAGCATGCCGTTGCCCGGGATGACATACGGCTCGTCGAAGCTGCCTTCAAAGAGCAGGTTGCCGTTGGCGTCGAAACGGGCCGGGTTGAAGGAGAACCCGCCGAGCAGGTCCTCGTAGGCGCGGGAGTTGAGGTACAGGTAGTTGAGGGCCAGGGCGAAGTTGTCGTCGCCCGGGCGCACGATGTCGGCGAACTCGTAGGTGCCGTTGAACTCGAAGAGACCATTGCCAAGGCCGGGGCCGCCAAGCTGGATGCCGTTGTCCGCGCGGACGATGCTGCCGTCGTCCACCACCCGGATAAGCACCTCGCCGGAGGCACCGTCGGCGTCCGCGGTCACCACGTAGGAGTCGCCGGTTCCGGCGACGCCGACGATGGACATGGCCTTGTTCGGCCCAAGGAAGACCTCAAAGTCCGAGGCGTCCACACCGGTGACGGGGTGGGAGAAGGTGACGCCGAAGGTCAGGAGCGGGGACTTGCCCTCGTTGGGGAGGATGGCGAGGACCTTTGGGTAGTTGAGCCAATCGGCGACGCAGTCGTCGAGGAAGCGCCGGGCGATGACCTCGTAGCCCTCGGCGGTCAGGTGGATGTCGTAGTCAATGTAGGAGGACAGCGGGGAGAGGCAGTCGGGGTCGCCGCCGACAAACCAGGTGCCGCCGCTGCCGGGCATGGGGGCGACGCCCGGGGGGATCACCGGGTCGGCGACGCCGTTCCAGGGCTCCATGGCGCGCTCGTTGCCCTTGTAGTAGCCGTAGGTGTGCTGCATCACGCCGAGGTTCTGCACGAAGCGGACGCGCCCGGCATAGCCTTCGGCGTCAAGCTCCTGGGCGATCTCGAACTTGGTCCGCTCCATGGCGAAGAGCCCCTCGCTCTGCATGCGCACGCCGTGGGCGTTCTGGGGCATGCGGTTCTTGGGCCAGCGGCAGACGTAGTCGTAGCCGACAATGACGACGCGGATGTCCGGGCGCACGTCGAGGATGTGCTGCACGAGCAGCTTGATCTCGCCCTTGACCTTGTTCATCAGCAGATCCACGCCGTAGTTGGGCGCGGAGCCCCAGCAACCGTCGGTCGGGGGATTGGAGCAGGCCTTGAACGCGAAATCCTCGTCGTAGTTGGTCCCGGTCTGGTACCAGGTCCGCCAGGCTTCCCAGTCGTTGTTGAAGTTGCGGTCAACGACGTTGTGGTTCTCGTAGTACCAGTCGTAGAAGTCCACCTCGCGGCCCGTGTTCCACGGCAGGACATTCTTTGTGCCGCCGGAGAAGTCGTTGCCGCCGAGGGTCACGACCACCACGTCCACGTTGGGGTTGAGCGCCAGCTCCTCGTCCACCACCGCCAGCCGCGCCGGGGAAAGCCATTCAAAAGCCTTGGAGCCCATGACCGCCGTGCGGGCGCCCACCTCGACCCACCGGCCGAGCCCGTCGTATTCGGGCAGGACATCGCGCAGGGTGCGGAAAGCCCACAGGAAGCCCGTCCAGCTGTCGCCGATGTACATCACGCGGGGAATGCGCTCCTCCGCCCGCGCGGCCGGGGCCGCGAGGGCGATTCCGGCCATCGCCAAGGCCACGCACAGGGCCACCCCTCTCATGCCTGTCGTCATGCGTCCCAATCCCATGGCTGCTCTCCCTTTCAATAATTAGTGTTGTTGCCGCTTGGCGCACCGGGCGCCAAAAGTTGGTTATCTAGGGGCACATTGCCCCCTTCGGAGGCTGAAACACGCCCTAACTTGAGTATACACAACGTTTTTCCGAAACACAAGGGAGAAAAGCAATAAAACACGGAAGGCGCCTTTCGGCATCGTGTTTTTCCGGTGGATGCGTTGGAAACGGTGAAACCCGGAATGCCGTGAGGGAGTCATACAGGGCGAAACCCTTGCGCATGTCTCTCGTGAGCACATGCAACCCCTCCGGACCGTCCGCCGGAGGGGTACTTATTTAAGCCGGGGCCGTTTCCGCCTAAAGGGTTTCCACCGTTATGTTTGTGTTGGTGTAGATGCAGATCCCGGCGGCGATGCGGAGGGCCTCGGCGACCACTTCAGGCGCGGAGAGGGCGGTCTTGGAGACGAGCGCGCGGGCGGCGGCCAGGGCGTAGGGGCCGCCGGAACCGATGGCCAGAATGCCGTCCTCGGGCTCGATGATCTCGCCGGTGCCGCTGATGAGGAGCGACGTGCTGCGGTCGCAGACGGCGAGCAGGGCGTTGAGCTGGCGGAGGTACTTGTCCGTGCGCCACTCGCGGCCCAGTTCGACGGCGGCGCGGGTGAGCAGGTTGTTGTGCTCCTTGAGCCGCGCCTCGAAGCGGTCAAACAGGGTGAAGGCGTCCGCCACCGCGCCGGCGAAGCCGGCCAATACGGCGCCGTCGGCCAGCCGCCGGATCTTGACGGCGTTGCCCTTCATGACGGTGTCGCCGAGGGTGACCTGGCCGTCGCCGCCGAGGGCGACCACGCCGTCCCTGCGCACGCAGAGCACGGTGGTCGCGTGAAACTGCCGGGGTTCCTGTGCCATGTTTCGCCTCCGGTCCCTTGCGGCCTACTCGAGGTAAAAAACCTCCTCCAGCGGCCGGTTCCAGGGGGAGTTGTCGGGGTTGGTTTCCATGATGTCGGCCATGTGCGCCCACCACTTCTTCACGGTGTCGGTGTGGGGCAGGTCGGCGAGCGTGTTTTCGTCCTCAAGCCGGTGGACGGCGAAGAGGGTGAGGGTCTCCCGGTCGAGGAAGATGGAGTAGTCGGACACGCCCGCCTTCCGGAGCATGTCGGCCATTTCGGGCCAGAGCGCGTCGTGGCGGCGCTTGTACTCGGCCTCGAACCCGGGTTTGAGCTTCATCACGAGGGCGATCTTGCGCATGGCGCGGCTCCTTTCGGCTGGGGGGGCTATTTCCGGGGGCAGTCCCCGCAGGCGGCCAGTTTGGCGTGGGCCTCGCGGAGAATGCTTTCCGTGGTGTCCCAGTCCAGGCAGGGGTCGGTGATGCTGACGCCGTAGGCGAGGCCTGCGGCGTCCCCGGCGAGTTTCTGGCTCCCCGCGCCGAGGTTGCTCTCCAGCATCACGCCCATAAGGGACGCGTTGCCCTCCAGCCGCTGCTGGATGACGTCCCGGAGGACATGGGCCTGAAGGTGCGGGCGCTTGCCGCAGTTGGCGTGGCTGCAGTCCACGAGGATCCGGGCCGCCAGCCCGGCGGCCCGCATCTGCTCCTCGGCGGTGATGACGCTGACGGGGTCGTAGTTCGGCCCCGAGCGCCCGCCGCGCAGTATGATGTGGCAGTGGGGGTTGCCCCGCGTTGCGACGACGCAGGTGCCGCCGGCCTCGTCCACGCCAAGGAAGTGGTGGGGCCACGAGGCGGACAGCACGCCGTCAATGGCGATCTGGAGGTTGCCGCTGGTGCCGTTCTTGAAGCCGACGGGCATGGAAAGTCCGCTGGCGAGCTCCCGGTGGGTCTGCGACTCGCTGGTGCGCGCGCCGATGGACACCCAGGACAGCAGGTCGGCGATGTACTGCGGGATGATGGGGTCGAGCAGCTCGCTGGCCGCGGGCACGC
>JAKPUV010000990.1 GCA_029554925.1 Candidatus Hydrogenedentota bacterium
TAGAGGCAGTAGGGGATGAGGGGCTGGAGGAACTTGACGTCCCGCAGCAGGTCGGCGCCCCGCTCGGGGTGGACCTTCATCTGCTCGAACTCCTCGTCGGTGAGGGCGGAGGGCTTGCCGAGGATGGCGTTGTCCACGGCGATCTTGCCCACGTCGTGGAGCACGCCGCCCATGTGCACCTCGCGGAGCTTCTCCTCGTCCCACCCGAGCTCCTGGGCGATGGCCTCGGCGAAATTGGTCACCCGCCAGGTGTGGCCCACGGTGTAGTGGTCCCGCAATTCAATGGCGTTGGCCAGAACGACCAGGGTGTCCTGGTAGGACTGCTCGAGCTGGCGGACGTACTGGGCGTTGCGGATGGCGGTGGCGGAGGCGCCGGCCAGGGCGACCAGCAGCTCCAGGTCGCTGTTGGTGAAGGCGTCGAAGACGCCGTGGTTGTCCACATAGATGACGCCGAGGCGCTCGTCCTGGTGGGTGAGGGGGGCGCACATGGCCGAGGCGATGTTCTCTGCGATGATGCTCGCGCCCGCCTTGAACCGGGAGTCGTCCATGGCGTTGCAGGTGATGACGGCCACCCCCTTCTCGTAGGCCTGGCGGACGATGGTGTTGCTGATGTGCAGGTCGGCGCCGGGCATGCCGGAGCGGGAGTAGGCGGCCTCCAGGGCGCCGTCCTTCCCGGAGGCCAGCAGGATGACCCCGTTGTGCGCGGGAACCAGCATGAAGACCTGGTCCATGACGCGGTCGAACACCCGCGAAAGGTGGTGCTCGCTGGCGATGGCCTGGTTGGCGGCGTAGACCGCGGCCAGGCGCTGCTGCATCTCGCGCAGGTCGTGCTCCGACGCGCTGCCCTTGGGCGCGCTGAAGAAGGTCTGGTAGATGTTCCGCGCGTCGGAGGACTCGAAGGACTCCTCACGGTCGGACTGGATGATCTTCGAGGGGGTGTCCTTCGGCGACCGCGTCGTCTCGCTGCCCTCGCGGAACTGGAACTGCTGGCGGCCCATCATGAAGACCTCGCCGTCCTGGAGCAGGTGCTCCAGCACGCGCTGCCCGTTCACGAAGGTGCCGTTGCCGCTGCCCAGGTCGCGCAGGAGCGCGCCCTCCTTGGCAGGAATGACGACGGCGTGCCTGCGGGACACCTGCATGTCGTCCATCTGGATGGTGTTGTCGGGGCTCCGCCCGAAGGAGATTTCCCGGTCAAGCGGGTGGACCTCGCCCTTGCGGGATCCCGTGAGCACCACAATGCTGTCGTTCGCCATAGGCCCGTTCTTCTCTCAGGCGATCCGGCCGGGGCGCCCCCGGATTTCCGGCGCCGGTTGGACCCCCGCCGGGCGTCCGCGCGCCCCGGGGGGGAAAGCCCGCCACCGCACTGTATTCTACACCATGCGCCCCCCCGGCGGACGGGGCGGCGCCGCCCGCGCGTCAGCCGCCCTTGATGGAGTCCAGCCTCGGCACGGAGTACGTTCCCATGACCAGCTGGTCGAAAATGCTCGCGTCCGTGCAGAACTCCCGCGCCCGCTCCAGCTGGATGCGGTTCTCCTTGTAGAGGCGGTGAAGGTACTGCTCGAACAGGATCGAGTGCGACACCGTCTGCTGCATGCCGATGCGGATGAGGTCGCTGTCGCCCTTGAGAATGCCGTCGCCCACGGGCTTGATGTCGTTGAACATGAACTCGAGGGCGGGAATGCGGCCGCCGCCCGGCTTGGGCACGAGCCGCTGGCACAGGACGCACTTCATGCAGTCGCGCAGCTGAAGGCGCACCAGGTCGCGCTCGACGGGGTCGAAGAAGCTCACCACCCGGTTGACCACCTCGTAGGCCGTGTTCGCATGGAGCGTGCTGATGACGAGGTGCCCCGTGGCCGCCGCGTTGATGGCCGCGCGGATCGTGTCCGGGTCGCGCATCTCGCCGATGAGGATCACGTCGGGGTCGTGGCGGAGCGCGCCCGTGATCGCCTCGCCGAAGGACCCGATGTCCAGCCCGAGGCTGCGCTGCGACACGATGGCCTTCTTGTTCGTGTGCACATACTCCACGGGGTTCTCAATGGTGAGAATGTGGATGGCCCGGTTCGTGTTGATCCAGTCCAGCAGCGCCGCCACCGTGGTGGTCTTGCCGCTGCCCGTCATGCCCGTCACCAGGATCAGGCCCCGGTGCGTGCCCGCGAGGCCGCGCATCTGCTCCCCGGGGATGTTCAGCTCCTCGAAGGACGGGATCTTCTCGGGCAGGAAGCGGAAGGTGCAGTGGGGGGACCCGTTCTTGATGAACGCCGAGACGCGCGCGTAGCCCACCCCCGCCTGGTGGTAGCTGAAACTGGTCTGCTTGTACTGCTCAAACTCCTCGAAGAAGCCCGGGGGCGCGATCTGCCGGATCAGGTGCGTGATCTGCACGCCCGAGAGGGGCGACATGATCTCGGAGTGGCGCGCGTCGTTGTCGATGCGGAAGACCGGGTTCAGGCCCGCCGTCAGGTGCAGGTCGCTCGCCTTGTACTGAACCATGGCGTGGAAAAGCATCTCCACGCTGATCGGCTCCACGCGGAAATCCGCGCCCTCGACGTGCCAGACCTCCGGCAGCTTCACCGCCAGGCTGAGCTTGTTCAGCGGCTCGAAAACCTTGGGCGAGAAGGACACCCCCTCGCGGGGGCACTCAAACACCAGCTGGTCCTCCTCCATCTCCACCGAGCAGAGGTCGGGATACTCCTCCGCGATCTGCTCCACCGCCTCCGGCGACTCCAGGCTTTTCAGCTCGAAGACAAGCCGGAAGTTCTCATAGTCGCCCTTGTAGTCCGGACGGCGCGCCGTCAGGCGGATGCCCTCCGTCCACAGCCGCATCTCGCGCGGGGGGCCCTCCGTGCGCACCACCAGCGCCTCGGTCAGGCGGAGGATGTTGCGCAGGGTCTGCTTTTGTCCGGTTCCAAGGACGTGTTCCGACATGGCAACCTCTCTTTCCTCCGGCGGCGGACGCCGGGGGCACGGCCATCATATTGGCAGACATGATACACAGAAAGTGCGCATTCTGCAAAGTGTCCGCCGCACCCCGCCCGCGCTCAGCCGCCCCGCGCGGCGTCCGGGTAAAACCCCCGGTAGGCCGCGTAGTTCGCAAGCACCCTCTTGACGTAGTCCCGCGTCTCGGCGAAGGACAGGCTCTCGATGAATCCATCCATGTCGGTGCCGGGAAAGCGGGCGCGCCACTTGTCGCAGTTGCCCGGGCCGCCGTTGTAAGAGGCCAGGGCGTACACGAGGTTGCCCCCCGAACGGTCCAGCATCCTCCGCAGGTAGTGCGCCCCCAGGCGCAGCGAGTTTGCCGGCGCGCTGAGATGCTCCCCCGTCTCCTTGGACAGCCGGGGCTCCTTGCCCGCGAGCCATTTCGCCGTGGACGGCATCAGCTGCATCACGCCGACCGCGCCCGACCGGGACACGATGGAGGAGCGGAAGGTGCTCTCCTGGCGGCTGACGGCCAGCAGCAGCAGCGGGTCCACCCCCGCCTCGCGTCCGGCGCTGACCGCGAGATCCCAGTAGGCGAGGGGATACTCCACGCGCCGTCTGAGGGCCGAGGGGGCCCCGCCGCCCGTCTCCCACTTGCCGCCGCCGGCTGTCTGGAGCACCGTGTGCATGAACCCCGCCCGCGCCACGGCCTCATACCAGGCCGCCTCCAGGCCCGCGCCCGGCGGGGACAGGACCAGTTCAAGGGCCTCCCATTCCCCCTCCTCCAACCCGTGCGCCCCGAAGAAGCGGAGGCGCTCCAGCGCCTTCTCCCGCTCCGGCGGCAGCGCTGCCGGCACCGCCAGCGCCGCGCTGGAAAACACCGCGGCAAGCCGCGAGCCCGGATCGCCGCCGGGCAGGGAAAGCCCGCCGCCCTCCTTCCCGAGCCGCGCCAGCGCCCGGTGGGCGTGGAACGCGCCGGGCCCCTCCCCCGCCGCGCGGGCCAGATAGCGGGCCCTTCCCGCGGCGTCTGCGCAGTGCCCGGCGATGTCGGCGCAAAGATGCCAGGCTTCCGCCCGCTGCGCCGCCTGGGAAAGCCGGCCGGACGCGTCGGAAAGAAGGGAGAGCGCCTCCTGCCACGCCTTTTCCCGCATGCGGATTCTTCCCGCGGCGAAAAGCGCATCGGCGGCGCGCGGATGGTTTGGGTGGCGCTCCGCGAGCCGCCTGTACAGCGCCGCCGCGTCCGCGGCGCGGGCGGCGGAGTCGAGGTGTCCGGCGAGCCAGTAGAGCCCGTCGCCCCCGTCGCGCCGGTCGGCGTACACGGTGGAAAGGATGTCCGCGAAGAGGTCCGCCGCCGGCCAGGCCTTGCGCGCGGCCGAAAGGCGCAGGGCGTACAGGAGCCACACCCGCATCCACGGATGGCCGGCGTTCTGCCGCGACAGTGCCCGCGCCTGCTCGGAAGCGGGGAGCTGGTCCGGCGCCGTCGCCGGGGGCACCGCCAGGGCGGTCAGCACCTGCAGGGCGATCTCGCCGCCCGACGCGTCCCGAAACACCACCGGCTCGGCCTCGATCAGCGGCCGGGCCTCGTCCATGGCGCCCGAGCGCAGTAACCCCCAGACGCCCAGCGCACGGTCTTCGGGGCCGGAGAACTGAAGCAGCAGGCGGGACGCCTTCTTCCTCGGCTCAAGCAGGATGGTCGTCTCCACCGTCTCCCGCAGAAAGGGAAGCGCGCGGCCGCGCGTCGCCGGATCGGCCATCAGGTTCTCCGCCGCGGCCCAGGCCCATTCATCCAGGAACCAGGGCCGGGGTGACACCCGAAGCGCCTGGTCAAACAGCGCCGCCGCCTCGGCGCGGCGGCCGCGCGCCGCCAGAAACTCCGCGTGGCGGCACTGCGCGAGACGGGTCCAGGGCCCGCCGGGAAACTTTTCCAGCACGGTGCGCCACTGGGCCTCCGCCCCCGCGTCGTCGCCCGAACGCGCCCGCACGCGGGCGGCCCGGGTGGCGGCGAAGGGCGCCAGCCGCTCATCGGCCGCCGCGCAGGCCGTGTAGGCTTTCAGGGCGTCCCCCAGCCGCCCCGCGCGCTCGGCGTCATCCCCCTGGAGGAAGAGGGCCCCGCCGGGCAGGGATCCGGTTTCAGCAAACGAAGAAAGGGCCGCGATGAAAACCGCCGCCGCAGGGACAGAAAAGCGCATAGACCTGCTCCACATGCCAAGACAATGGAAAGAGCATACCTGATGCGCCCCGCCGGACGCACCGGCATCACCCATGACCGGGGCTTCCCGCCCCCGCCGCGCGGGCCATTCCGATGAACGCGGCGACAAGCAGTCCGGCGAGGGTGGCGAAAGAAACCGCCAGCCCGGCGTAAACGGGATACGGGCGGTAGGTCATGACCACACGGGAGGCGCCGGCGGGCACCAGCACGCCCCGAAAACGCGCATTGACTGGGTAGATGTGGGCCGGGGCCCCGTTCACCGTGGCCGACCAGCCCGGGGCGAAGGTGTCGGCAAGCACCAGCATGGCCGGCGCAGAGGCGTCACACGAAAGAGCCACCCGTTCCGGCGTCTCCTCCTCGACCCGGGCGGAGCCCTCGACCGTGTCCGCCTGCCGGACCTCGCGCAGGGCGCCCAGATGGAGCACGGACGAGACCACGCACTCGCGCGCGCCGTCAAACCCGTCGGCGGTCAGCAGAGCCAGCGCCGCGGCGGCGTCGGGAACCGTGCGCCACTTCCCGACCAGGCGGGCGCGCGGAAGGGCCGCCTCGTTGGCCAGAATGGTCACGCCGGATTCGGAGTCCACCCGCCGCAGGCCGGCCCCCTCGCCGAAGGCCCGGGGAGTCTCCGTCGCCACCACCCGGACCGCCGCGAGTCCAAGCAGCCGGGCCGCGGGGGAGTCCCCCCCGGCGCGCAGGAAGGGCCG
>JAKPUV010000296.1 GCA_029554925.1 Candidatus Hydrogenedentota bacterium
CGCGGCCGTTGCGGGCGCGGGCGTGTGGTTCCTGGGCGCGCGTCGGGCGCGGACGGCGGCGGAGACGGAGGCCGCGCCGACGGCGCTGGCGGTCCGCGGGGCCATCCGCGAGGAGGTGTCGTGCGACGGCTCCGTCGTGGCGAACCTCGACGTGGAGATCAAGAGCAAGGCGTCCGGCGAGGTCATCGAGCTGCCCTACGACATCGGCGACCCCGTGAAGAAGGGGGAGCTGCTGCTGAGCATTGACCCGGTGGACGAGGAGCGGACCGTGCGCCAGGCCGAGGTGCGGCTGGAGGCCGCCGAGGCCAAGCTGAGCCGCGCGCGGCGGGAGCTGGAGGTGTCGGAGCAGGACCTGGTGCGGGCGCGCATGGAGGCGGGCGCGGCGGTGAGCACCGCCGAGGCGTCCCGCCGCGACCTGCGAGAGAAGGCCCGGCGTCTGCGGGCGCTGCTGGAGAAGGAGTATGCCAGCCAGGAGGAGGTGGACACGGCGGAGGCGGCCGCGGTGCAGGCGGAGAGCGGCGTGGAGAAGGCCGGCGCGGGGATGCAGGGGGTGCGCGTGGCCGAGTCGAAGCTCGACCTGCTCCGGGAGGACATCAAGCTGGCCGCGGCCGACGTGGAGGTCTGCCAGCTGGACCTCCAGAACGCGCAGCAGCGGCTGCTGGAGACCAAGGTCTACGCGCCGGTGAGCGGGGTCATCTCCGACCGCCTCGTGCAGCGGGGGCAGATCATCTCGTCGCCCACCATGAACGTGGGCGGGGGCACCGCGCTCCTGGTCGTGTCCGACCTGTCGCGCGTCTTCGTCACGGCCCTGGTGGACGAGAGCGACATGGGCAAGGTCGCCATCGGCCAGGCGGCCGAGGTGAAGGTGGACGCCTTCCCCGACACGGTGTTCCGCGGGTCCGTCGTGCGGCTCGCCGTCACGGGGGACAAGGTGTCCAACGTGGTCACCTTCGAGGCGAAGGTGGAGGTGCTCGACGAGCGGAAGACCCTGCTTCGCCCCGAAATGACGGCGGACATCAGCATCCTCGCCGGGGAGAAGGCGGACGCGCTGCTGGTTCCCGGGGAGGCCGTGCTGCGCGACGCGAAGGGGGCCTTTGTGAACCTTCCGGGGGACGCGCCGGGTGCGCCGCCCGCGCGGGTGGACGTGACGACGGGGATGGACGACGGCGATCGCACGGAGATCCTTTCGGGGCTCAGCGAGGGGGACGCGGTGCTCGTGGTCCGGGCGGCGAAGAAGGAGGAGGAGCGGGGGCTGTTCGGCCCGCCGCCGGGGCCGCCCCCGGGCATGTGACGGGGCGGCGCGCGGGAACGGATGAAAGGAGACGGGCCATGGACGCGGTGATCGAGGCGAAAGACCTGGTGAAGGCGTACACGCTGGGCGGGGCGGTGGTGCGCGCGCTGAACGGCGTGTCCCTCACGGTGGGGCGCGGCGAGATGGTGGCGGTGACCGGGGCCTCGGGGAGCGGCAAGTCCACGCTGATGCACATTCTGGGCTGCCTCGGCTCGCCCGACAGCGGGTCGTATGTTCTGGGGGGCGAGGACGTGTCGCTGCTCACGGGCAACCGTCTCGCGCAGATCCGCAACCGGTACATCGGGCTCGTGTTCCAGACCTTCAACCTGCTGCCGCGCCTGAGCGCGCTGGAGAACGTCGAGCTGCCGCTGCTGTACGGGGGCGCGACGGGCGCGCGCCGGCGCGCGGCGTCGGCGCTGGAGGCGGTGGGGCTGGCCGACCGCATGCACCACGAGCCGGCCCGCATGTCCGGCGGCCAGCGGCAGCGCGTGGCCATCGCGCGGGCCATTGTGACAGACCCGATGGTGCTGTTTGCCGACGAGCCGACCGGGGCGCTGGACACGAAGACGGGCCGCGAGATCATGGAGGTCTTCGACGGCCTCCACCGGGACGGCCGCACGCTGGTGATGATCACGCACGACCCGCGCATCGCGGCGGTGTGCGGCCGCCGGATCGAGCTGGAGGACGGCCGCATCCTCAGCGACGTCCGCAACGGGAAAGGGTGACGCCATGCTTTTCTGGACCACGCTCAAGGTCGCGCTGCGGAGCCTGTGGGCCGCGAAGATGCGCTCCCTCCTGTCCATGCTCGGCATCGTCATCGGCGTCGGCGCCGTCATTGCCATGCTCGCCGTCGGCGCGGGCGCGCAGAAGCAGGTGCTCGGCCACATCACGGCCCTCGGGTCCAACCTGCTCATGGTCATGCCGGGCCAGCCCCGGACGGGGGGCGTGCGCTCGGGCGCGGTGGAGACCCTGGTGCTGGAGGACGCCGAGGCGGTTCCCGGCGCGGTGGAGGGCGTGCTCGCCCTGTCGCCCGTGGTGCGCGGCACCGGCCAGTTCAAGTTCTTCGGCGCGAACAAGCAGTCCTCCGTGATGGGGGTGAACCCCGGCTACCTCGGCCTGCGCAACTTCGAGATCGCCGCGGGCCGCATGTTCACGGAGAGCGAGGTCGCCCGGCGGGCCAAGGTGGCCGTGCTCGGCGCCGACCTCGCGTCGGACCTTTTCGGCACCGCCGACCCCGTCGGCCAGACGGTGAAGGTCAACGGCTCCGCCTTCCTTGTCGTGGGCGCGCTCCAGGCGAAGGGCACCCAGGGCCCGTTCAGTTTCGACGACCAGGCGCTGGTGCCCCACACCACCGCCATGAAGCGGCTCTTCGGGAAGGACTATCTCGACGAGATCGACGTGCAGACCACGCCCGACGCGGACCAGGCCGCGGTGCAGGCGGGCATCGAGGAGCTGCTCCGCCGGCGGCACGCCATCCGGTTCGGCCAGGACGACGACTTCCACGTGCGGAACATGGCGGAGATGGTCGAGACGGCGACCACGGTCACGGGCATCTTCTCGCTTCTGCTGGGGTCGGTGGCGGCCATCTCGCTGTTCGTGGGCGGCATCGGCATCATGAACATCATGCTGGTCACGGTGACCGAGCGCACGCGGGAGATCGGCATCCGCAAGGCCATCGGCGCGCGGGACAGGGACATCCTGGCGCAGTTCCTCGTGGAGGCGGTGCTCATGAGCGCCTTGGGCGGCGTGACCGGCGTGGGGGCCGGCGTGGCGGTGGCCCGCCTCAGCGGCCTCGTCAGCGGGTTCGAGGCCGTCGTCCAGCCCCAGAGCGTGGCGCTGGCCTTCTCCTTCGCCGTGCTCGTGGGCGTGTTCTTCGGGTTCTACCCGGCCCGGCGCGCCTCCGCCCTCGACCCCATCGACGCCCTAAGCTACGAGTAGGGCCGGATTCTTTCCGGGCATCCGACCGATCCGACGGATCCGTCCGATCGGTCGGATTTATCGGACAGGCCGGACGGGCACCGCCGCTCAGGCGCGGGGTTTGGCGCCCGTGAGGGCTTCCCGGGGAAGCCCCCCGCGCAGGAGCGTCGCGCCGTCGAGTCCGCAGATGGTGCAGACCACGCGGTCGGGCCGGAGGTCCACCACGGCGAAGGAGGCTGGTTGGCCCCGGTCGCGCGGGGCCCTGAGGTGGCCGGGGTTTATCCGCAGCGCGCCGCCGTCGGCGGCGATGCGCGCGGTGTGGGTGTGGCCCGAAAGGAGCAGGTGCGCGCCCGCGCTCTCGCGGGCCAGCGTGCCCTCGTCGTGCGCCATCGCCACAATGAGGCCGTCCGCCGTCTCGCGGCGCGCGTTGGGGATCCGCCAGTCTCGGAAGGCGTCGCACCACAGCCCCGGCACGGCCCACACCTCCGGCGCGGCCGCCGCCAGGGCCTCGGCATCCTCCCAGTCGTCCCCCAGATGCGCCAGCACCGACGCGCCGAACCGGTCCCGCAGCAGGTCCGCCGCGCGGAACATCAGCGGCAGGTTGCCGTGTGTGTCGCTCATCACGCCGAGGATCATGCCGGGACTCCCGCCGCCGGACGCGCCCGCCGCGCCCCGCGGCCCGACAGTACTTTATCACGCGACGCGCGCGTCACGGCCCCGCCGCGCGCACGGAGGGGAAAACGTAGACGCGGCATCCTGCCGCGTTCTTTGGGTCAACGCGGGGTTTCAAGAACGCGGCAGGATGCCGCGTCTACGTTGCCGCCGTCCCGGCGGCCTGGTCTTCGTTCTTGCGCGGCCTCTTCCCGCCCCTACTCGACGACCTCGATGGGGTTGGCGATGATCCAGGGGGCCATGTCGCGGGCGACGCCGTCGCCTGCGAAGGTGATCTCGCCGGGCATGCCGATGGCGGCCTCGACGCGGTACTTGCCGGGCTGGGTCACGGCGTACTCGAAGGTTTTCCCGTCCTGCGCCGCGATGGGCTTGGTGTTGCGGTAGAGGGTGAACTTGCAGGGGAGCGGGGCCTCGGCGCGGAGTTTGAGGTCGGGGGTGAGGGCGATGGTGTCGCCCATGGTGACCTGTTTCCCGCCGCCCTCGGCGACGAAGGCGAAGCCCTTGGCGTCGGCGAGCATATTAAAGGCGACGAAGGCGCGGCCCTGTCGGACGGCGTCGAGGAGGGCGGGCTCGGTCAGCTCCTTTGCGAGGAGGTGGGTGTTCACGAATCGGGAGGAGCGCTCGTAGGGGTCGAGGTCAATGCGGAAGAGCTGGTCGCCGGCCTGGAACCTGCCGAACTTCAGGCGCAGGAGGGTGCGGGTGAGGAGGTTGAGCCGGAACTCGGCCATCTTCTTTTTCGGGTCGCTGTGGCCCGTGTCGAGGAGGAGCAGCGTGTCGTCGGCGGTGTAGACCCCGCGGAGGCCGACATTCTGGTGGCAGTCGTTGGCGGCGATGGCGGTGATTTTCCGGTGGCGGCTCTGCTCGTCCCATTTCTGCTGGACCATGGAGAGGACGGAGAAGTCGAACATGTTGCGGAAGGTCTGCTCGGGGAAGGCGCGGGCGTTGAGCAGGAGGTTCTTCACCGTCTCCACACGCGTGGGCCGGTCAATCAGCTCGTCGAGCATGTCGGTGTGGATGTTGTAGATTTCCATGCCGTCAATCTCGGGGATTTCCCAGGGGCGGTGCGCCTCGTTGTGGCCGACGCAGAGGACGCCGCCCAGCGCGCGGATCTGCCGCGCCTGCTCCGCCGGGTCCGCGCTGTTGTCCAGCACCGTGTCCGGCGGCAGCCCCCAGGGCATGAAGCCGTCGTGCATCTCGTAGCCCTGGACGAAGAGGACGCCGTCGTGGACGCCGCGCCAGCCGCGGGAGTAGTCGGCCTTTCCCTGGTCCACATGGTCCGACAGGAACATGAACTCGCACTTTGCGGCGTGCATGGCGTCCACGATCTCCGGGAAGGAGACCTCGGAGTCGTGGGACAGTTCGGAGTGGGCGTGCATGACGCCGCGGTACTCGTTCCACCCGGTCTGGAGGGCGACGGGCTGAAGGTTCGCGGCGTGCTCTTTCCACGCGGCGGCCTGGCGCGGGTAGAGGGACCAGCGGTGGTAGAGCTGCGTGCCGAAGGCGGCGAAGAAGGCCGCCGTGAGCACCAGCATGAGCACGATGACGGAAAGGCAGCCCCATTTCGCCGTGCGGCGCGCCGCGCCGCGGAGAATCCGCTTGGTGTCCATCAAGCCCTCTCGGTGCCGGGCCGGTGCCCGGCGGGTGCGCCCGCCGTCCGCGCGGGCGGACACCAAGATACACGCCCGCGCCGGGCATTGTCACGCCGCCGCCATGAACGAAACCACCGATGAACGGCGATGAACGCCGATAAGGCCTGTCCGGCGTCTTGTTCTCATCAGTGTTCATCGGTGTTCATCGGTGGTTTCCCCCTCCTTCCGGCGTGCGCCGCGGCTGTTTACCGCGAAAAACTTGCCCCGCCGCCGCCGCTTGGGCTACCATGTGGGCACAGTCGGGGTGTAGCGCAGCCCGGTTAGCGCGCTTCGTTCGGGACGAAGAGGCCGGAGGTTCAAATCCTCTCACCCCGACCAGTTATATAACATGCTGAAACGCAAGGCTTTACGCCAAGCGTTACCCGCCATAAAACAGGCGGTGCGGCAAGTCCTAAAAAGTGTACCTGTACACAAAAGGAGCCGCACATGCCGAAGTCCGCACCCCCCGCCCTTTGCTTCCATCGCGCGAAAAACCTTTTCTATGTCCGCATCTGCGGGCGCGCGTACTACCTGGGAGCCGACCCCGCACAAGCCCGCCGCGCCTACTTTGAACTGCTGGCGGAGACACACGGCGGCACCACTCCGCCGCCGACCCGCGCCTCCGATGTTACGGTGTTGGAGGTGTTCTCGCATTTCGTGGGCTGGGCTGAGGGGTACTACGCCACCAACCCCGCCACCTGGCAGGCGATGAAAACAGGCTTTGCCCCCTTCCTAGAGATGTACGGCGAGATGCCCGCCGCATCCTTCGGCCCCAAGGCACTAAAGGCATACCGCGCCGGACTGGTGGACGGCACCCTGCGCGGCGACGGCGCGCGCGCTCTGGCGCGCAAGACGGTAAACCAGCGCATCCGCGAAATTGTGCGGGTGTTCAAGTTTGCCGCGTCGGAGGAGATGCTCCCTCCCTCCGTGGCGCAGGC
>JAKPUV010000300.1 GCA_029554925.1 Candidatus Hydrogenedentota bacterium
GCCGACGGTCACCCAGCTCGTCTTCAACGCCCTCGACGCCGACGGCGACGGCCTCCTCTCCGCGGAGGAGCTGGGCGTCGAGACCGGCTGCGGGTGCGGCTGCAAGAAGTCCGACATGACCGTGGACGGCCTTAAGTCGCGTATGGGCGACCTGTTCCTGGGCGGGCTGGCGCTGGCGCTGCTGGCCGCCGCGGGACGCCGCCGGATGCCGTAGCGAACCCCTGAATCAAGCCGCCCGCCGGGGGTCACGCCCCGGCGGGCGGTTCTCTTTTTGGGGGGCATCGGACCGGTCAGTCGGACAGGTCGGACAGGTCGGACTTGTCCGATGGGTTATCGTGGAGGGGCGGGCTGTGGGGCGTTGCCTGTGGGGGGGCGCCCGCTCAGAACATCTGCCGGAACTGCTCTTCGGTCACCGGCTGGGGCTCGGGGGTTTCCCAGTAGGACTGGTCCGGGGCGGCGCGGCGCTGTTTGAGGGGGTCGTTGCCCATCATGCGCATGATGAGCCCCGTGGGGGCGAGCATGCCGTAGAAGACGATGCCGAGCATGAGGCGGGTCATGAACCAGTTGACGCCCTCGGCGAATTTCATCCACCCGGCAAAGACGGGCTTCAGCAGGCCGGGCGCGGCGAGGCCGAGGACGGCGAAGACGGCGGCCACGGCGAAAAAGGGCCAGGGGACGCCGTGGAACCCGTGGAGCGCCCAGCGGACGAGGCCCAGCACGATGATGGCCGCGGCCATCACCAGCCCGAACTTCCGCTGCTCGTTTCTGTCCGATATGTCCGGTTTCTTCATTCTTCACCGTCCGTGGGGGTCGTCCCCCGCGTGTTAGTCCAGCTCAAACTCCGCCTTCCAGTCCGATTCGTCCTTCCAGGGGGCCTGCTCCGTCTTATCGAGCACATAGCCGCCGAGGCACAGGAAGTCCATGTGCGTGCGCATGAAGCAGGTGTAGGCCTCCTCGGGCGTGCGCACGATGGGCTCGCCGCGCACGTTGAACGACGTGTTGATGAGCACGGGGCACCCCGTCTTGCGGCGGAAGGCGTCCAGCAGGGCGTGGTAGGCGGGGTTGTCCTCCCGCCGCACGGTCTGGATGCGCGCCGAGTTGTCCACATGCGTCACCGCGGGGATTTCCGACCGCACCACCTTGAGCTTGTCAAAGCCCCGGGCGGCGGTCTCCTCCTCCGTCAGCGCGCGCAGCCGGTGCGGCAGCACGTCCGCCACGAGCAGCATGTAGGGGCTCTCGTGGCCGCGCAGGTCGAACCACTCGTCCGCGTGCTCCGCCATGACCGACGGGGCGAAGGGGCGGAAGGACTCGCGGAACTTGATCTTGAGGTTGAGGACGGACTGCATTTCGCGGGAGCGGGGGTCGCCGAGGATGCTGCGCGCGCCGAGGGCGCGCGGGCCGAACTCCATGCGCCCCTGGAACCACCCCACGACCTTCTGGCCGGCGATGATCCCGGCGACCACGTCCGGGATCTCGTCCATGGAATAGTGCTTGTGGGGGATGTTCCGCTCCTTCAGGAAGCGGCCGATCTCCTCGTCGGAGAAGGCGTTCCCGAGGTAGGTGGCCTTCTGTCGCCGGGGGTCCGGCGTGCGCGGCTGGTCGAGGCACTGGTGCCACACGCTCAGGGCCGCGCCGAGGGCGTTGCCGCCGTCGCCCGCGCAGGGCTGGATCCACACATCCTCGAAGGGCCCCTCGCGCAGGAGGCGGCCGTTGGCCACGCAGTTCAGCGCCACGCCGCCCGCGAGGGCCAGGTGCCGCGCGCCGGTCTCCCTGTGGACTTGGCGCGCCATGTTCAGCATGATCTCCTCCGTCACCTCCTGCACCGACCGGGCGAGGTCCATCTCGCGCTGCGTGATCTTGGTCTCCGGCCTGCGCTCCGGCCCGCCGAAGAGCCCGGCGAAGGCCGCGTTCGTCATGCGCAGGCCCGCGCAGTAGTCGAAGTACTTCATGTTCAGGCGGAACGACCCGTCGTCGCGGATGTCCACCAGCTCGCGGCGGATGATGTCCGCGTAGCGCGGCTCGCCGTAGGGCGCGAGCCCCATGAGCTTGTACTCGCCGCTGTTCACCCGGAACCCCGTGAAGTACGTGAAGGCCGAGTACAGCAGCCCCAGCGAGTGGGGGAAGGTGATCTCCTTGAGGATCTCCACCCTGTTGCCCCGGCCGACGCCGTAGGTCGTGGTGGCCCACTCGCCCACGCCGTCCACGGTGATGAACGCCGCCTCCTCCCACGGGCAGGGGAAGAAGGCCGACGCCGCGTGGGACAGGTGGTGCGTCGAGAAGTAGACCTTGCCCTGGTAGCCCAGCTCCTTGCGGAGCGTGCCGCGCATGAAGAGCTTCTCCGAGAGCCACGACGGCACCTGCTCGTAGAACGAGCGGATGCCCTTCGGCGCGAGGGCGGCGTAGGTCAGCAGAAGCCGCTCGAACTTCACCAGCGGCTTGTCGTAGAACGCGACCGCGTCCACCTCGTCCAGCGTGATCCCCGCCTCGGCCAGGCAGTAGTCCGCCGCCTCCTTCGGGAAGCGGGGGTCGTGCTTCCGCCGCGAAAACCGCTCCTGCTGCGCCGCCGCGACGATCTCGCCGTCGCGCAGCAGCGCCGCCGCGCTGTCATGATAAAACGCCGATATGCCGAGGATGTTCATGCTGCTCCATCTCAGGTGCCGCCGGGGCGATGGGCCATTGTACCCGCGCGGCGGCACCCAAGTAAACGTCCGGCGGCCCCGCCCCGATTCCGCGCCCCCGGGGCGCGCGCCGGGGCGCGGACGGGGAACCTGCGGTACAATGGGGCGCCCCCGCATCCGGGGGGCGCGCCGCGCGCGCGGCTGGAGGACCCCAAATGACAGAGAAAGACTGGCTGTGGGATGAGATGCGCCAGGTGGGGACGGACTACGCCGACCTTGCCGAGGTGGAGGCCTATGACGCCCGCATGGGCGCCTTCCGCGACATTGACGGCGAGAACCGGGAGACGCTGGACCTGCTTGCCGTCGCCCCCGGGGCCGCCGTGCTCGAGATCGGCTGCGGCACGGGGCGCTTCGCCCGGGCGGCCGCGGCGGCGGGAATGGTTGTCACGGCGGTGGATGTCTCCGCCGTCATGCTCGACTACGTGCGGCGCAAGGCCGCCGAAGCGGGCACGGCCGTCGCCACCCGGCACGCCGGATTCCTGACCATGGGCCTGCCGGACGGCGCCTTCGACGCCGCCGTCTCGGGCCTGGCGCTGCACCACCTGCCCGACCTGTGGAAGCTGGCGGCCCTGCGCAACGTCGCGCGCGCGCTCAAGCCGGGGGGAAGATTTGTCCTTCGGGACGTGGTGTTCGCCCCCGCCGCGGACGAGGCGCCCGAGCCCCATTTTGAGCGCTTCGCCGCCTCCCTCCCGGAAATGCGGGTTCCCGCCGCGCGGCACGTGGCCCGGGAGTTCAGCACCTACGACTGGATCATGGAGGGCCTCCTGCGCCGGGCCGGATTCGACATTGTCTCGCAGGGAGTCCCCGTCGAGAGCCTCGCCGTCTACCTCTGCCGGAAACGGTAGGGCGCGCGCGGCGGGAACCTCCGCCCCGATTCCGCGCCCCCGGTTGACGCGCCGGGGCGCGGACGGGGATAATGGGGCCTCCGAGGAACCGGTCCGTTCCGTCACCGGGCGCCCGCCGCGCGGCGCGCCCCCCACCAGAGAGGATTTCCCCATGGACTACCGCATCGAAAAAGACACGCTGGGCGAGATGAGGGTGCCCGCGGACCGGTACTACGGGTGCCAGACGGCCCGGTCGCTCCAGAACTTCCGCATCGGCGGCGAGCGCATGCCTTCCGAGCTGATCCGCGCCTTCGGCGTCCTCAAGAAGGCCGCCGCCACGGTTAACGAGCGCATGGGCCTGCTGGACCCGAAACTGGCCGAGGCAATCCGCGCCGCGGCGGACGAGGTCATCGCGGGGAAGCTGGACGACCATTTCCCGCTGGTGGTCTGGCAGACGGGCAGCGGCACCCAGACGAACATGAACGTGAACGAGGTGATCGCCAACCGCGCCATCGAGATGCTCGGCGGCGAAATGGGCAGCAAGAAGCCCGTCCACCCCAACGACCATGTGAACATGTCGCAGTCGTCGAACGACACCTTCCCCGCCGCCATGAGCATCGCCGCCGTGGAGCAGGCGCACAACCGCCTGGTCCCCGCCCTGGAGGCCCTGCGCGACGCCCTCCAGGAGAAGGCGGACGCCTACGCGGACGTCATCAAGATCGGCCGGACGCATCTCATGGACGCCACGCCCCTCACGCTGGGGCAGGAGTTCTCCGGCTACGCGCAGCAGGTCGCCAACGGGGCCGCGCGGGTGAACCAGACGCTGCCGCGCCTGGCCGAGCTGGCCATCGGCGGCACCGCCGTCGGCACGGGCCTCAACACGAAGCGGGGCTATGCCGAGGCCGTGGCCGACGAGATCGCGGACCTCACGGGCCTGCCGTTCACCTCCGCGCCGAACAAGTTCGAGGCCCTCGCGGCGCACGACGCCATGGTCATGACCCACGGCGCGCTGAAGACCGTCGCCGCCTCGTTCATGAAGATCGCCAACGACATCCGCTGGCTCGGCAGCGGCCCCCGCTGCGGCGTCGGCGAGCTGCTCCTGCCGGAGAACGAGCCGGGCTCCTCCATCATGCCGGGCAAGGTCAACCCCACGCAGTGCGAGGCCCTCACCATGGTCGCCGCCCAGGTCATGGGCAACGACGTGGCGGTGAACATCGCCGGGGCCTCGGGCAACTTCGAGCTGAACGTGTTCAAGCCCGTCATCATCCACAACGTCCTGCAGTCCCTCCGCCTGCTGGCCGACGCCGCCGACTCCTTCCGCGAGAACTGCGTGGCCGGGCTGGAGCCGAACGAACGGCGCATCCGCGCGCACCTCGAGAACTCCCTCATGCTGGTGACGGCGCTCAACCGCGTCATCGGCTACGACAACGCCGCCAAGATCGCCCGCGCCGCCCACCTCAACGGCACCACGCTGAAGGAGGAGGCCCTGCGCACCGGCCTGCTCACCGAGGCCGCCTTTGACGAGGCCGTGGACCCCTCCAAGATGCTCGGCCCGTCGGACTGACCGGCCGCGGGAGTTCACGCGGCCCTCAGGAGTAACTGCGTCCCTCGTCCAGCATGGCCAGATAGTTGTCCAGGGGGATGTAGTTGGCGACGCTGTTGCCCGTGCCGAGGCAGTAGCCGCCGCCCTCCAGGCAGACGTCGAGGGTGTCGCGGACGCGGCGGCGCACCGCCGCCGCGTCGGCGCGGCACAGGAAGTCCACGTCGATCCCGCCGAGCAGCGCGACGCGCTGCCCCCAGGTCTTCTTGGCCTCCGTGACGGGTTCGATGGTGTCCTCGAAGGAGTGCTTGGCGTCAATGCCGACGCCGTCCACCAGGTCGTCCCGGATGCAGGCGAGGTTGCCGCAGGAGTGGAGGAGGTAGGGGCGTCCGGCGGCGTGGGCGATGTCGGCCAGGGCCTTGTGCCCGGGGAGGACGAATTCGCGCAGGTCGTCGGGGCTCATGAGCGGCCCGCCGCGGAAGCCCATGTCGTCGCTGCCCCACAGCGCCTTCACGCAGGAGAACTGCGTCATGAGGGTCGCCGCCCGCAGGTTCATCTCCAGGATGCGGTCATAGAGCGCGCGGATGAGGTCGCGCCGCTCGAAGAGGGCCTCGCAGAAGGTGGTGTAGCCCATGAGCCAGGTGAGGTGCTCGGCGAAGTGGGCGAAGCCGCTGCCCCCGACGACGCACATCCCCTCCGGCAGGTTTTCCTCGCACCACTCCAGGCTGCGCGTGGTCATCTTTTCCACGTCCGGCCAGGGATAGGCCTCGAACTCCTCCCACGTCGTCACGGGGCCGCGGTGCTCGTCGAGGTAGGACCGCCCGCCGCCGCGCGCGAGGGCCCCGGCGGTGTCGCCGGTGACCAGCCGGTTCATCGGCATGTCCATGCCCTCGGGGCCGCAGCGGACGAAGTCGTAGCCCAGAAATTCATGCAGCCGCACCTGCCGCCGCAGCGCGAAATGCGGGTCCGTCCGGTCCAGCCCCTCCTCCAGCCCAAAGCGGGCGCAGACCGCGTCCTGCACCTCCGGATCAATGAACAGCTCGATGTGGTGTACCCGCTCCGGCATGCCGGACCGCGTGACGCACTTGAGGAAACCCTCCCAGTCCGGGCGGACGGGGGTCTGGAAGAGGGAGGTGTTGTTTGATGAAGAGGTCATGTTTGGGGAAACCATTCTCGCAAACAGTCTGTAAACCGGCGGAAGGACGGGTCAACACATCCACGAAACGTCACCTTGGTGGCAAGCTGCTCGAAAATGGCCGCCGACCATGGTTTTCGACAGTTCCTCAGAACGCGCTCCATGGCCTCCTTCGGGGGCGATGGCTTCCCCATCGGATTTGGGGGAAACCCCTGTTCGCTCAGCCAGGCATGGACATCCCGATGGGCGTCTGTCCAACCGAGGATGCTGGCTGTATTGGGGGAATCACTCCATACCCAGGCTTCCAGCTCAGGGACAATGGCAATGACTTCAATTCGCTCCTCCTGCCATCCGTTCTGGCAGAGACGCGCCCTTACCATGGCCTCTATTTCCTGGGCAGGAGTGCTTTCGAGTCCGCACCCGTCATAATCAAAGAGCACCAAAGCCCTGTCATGGGTTGACGCGTGGCGTCGAAGCAGCTCATGGGCGGTGCACACGCATCCGGGGTCATGATCGGCGTGCGGCAACAAATTGAACGTTATGGGACGAATTCCCAGCGATTCCGGCCTGGAGAGGAGCCCTTTGACGGCATGCTCGGCGTCCTTGTCGGCGACAAGTACGACCAAATCCCTTCTTGCAGTCATCCCAGTACTCCCGATGCGAACAGCACTCCAAGCGGAACGCCGCCCTTCCAGTCCGCCAGTCCGGGATGCCTGTCCCCGGTCACGATGTCCGTTGCCCCTTCAGGGGTTTTTGCGAAGCACAATACATCACGAGCGTTCGCCATGTTCAGGATTACGGGCGAATGGGTGGCCAGAAGAACCTGTGCCCCATACACGGACGAGAGTGAACGGTACATCGTCTC
>JAKPUV010001002.1 GCA_029554925.1 Candidatus Hydrogenedentota bacterium
CCCCCTCCGGCGTGTCCGCCAGCAGATCCACCCCCTGCGAGATCAGCAGGCGCTCCCCGTCCGGCCCCGTCTTCTGGGTGAGGTAGGCGAAATACTGCGTCTGGCCCTCGCCGACGGCGAAATGCCGGAACGTGCCGTACTTCGGGTCGAGCGGCAGCGGGAGCCCCCGCTTGATCAGCCGGAACCACAGGGCGGACAGTTTCCCGTCGTGCGGAAACGCGCCGAAGACGGGATGACGGGCGAAGGCCGTGCCGATCTGGTCGCCCAGGGACCACCAGCCGAGGGTCACATTCGGCTCGCCGTCGGCGGGGCCGATCATGATGCCGCGCGCGCCCTGGCGGTTTGCCTCGACAAGGGCGGGATGGTCCCAGGACCCCAGCACCAGCCGGGCGTCCGCCGCCTCCGGGCTGCCCGCCTTCGCGATGCCGGGATACCGCTTCGCAAGGGTGTCCAAGAGGTCCTCCGAGGCCGCAAGGCCGTCTCCCCGCCGCTCGGCGCGCTTCGGGAAGAGCCAGAAGTCCCAGGTGTTGACGACGTCCGTGCCGTCCAGCCGCGCCTCCAGCACTGCGTGCGCGGGCTTCGCAAGTTCCGGCACCGTGAACACGCATTCCCCGACCTGTTTCACGTCGCCCGCCGCCGCGTCGAAGGGGCCGAGTGCCCCCTTCGCGAGGACACGGTCTTCCGCCTTCAGGGTCCATAAGACACGCGCCCCCTGCAACGGTTCCGCCCCGAAGGGGGATATCCAGAGGGCAACGCGCCGCGTGTCGCCCGCCACGGCGATGGCGTCGTCGGGCTCCACCCGCGCCAGCAGCGCCGTCGGCCCGTTGAAGCGCCGGAACTGGTCCAGCGTCAGCCCGCCGGGCTTCTCCTCCCAGAAGGCGTTCAGGAAGCCCTGGCCCGTGTAGGTGCCCGCCTGGGCCACCATGACGTCCACAATGGTCCAGTAGGAATACCCGTCGCACGCAGGGTCGAGCCGCGCCTGCTCAATGCCCCGTTTCTGGTAATACCCCTGCAGGGCGTGGGCCGCGTCGAGGCAGGCGTCGCCCCAGGCGCGGTCGAGCCCCGCCGCCGCCAGGGACGCCTCGTAGTCCTCCAGGCTGCGCGGTGCGGGGATCGCCCCGGTGAATTTCGGCGCGAGGCGCGGGTCCATCTTGATGCCCAGGTTCAGGTACTCGTGGGCGACGAAGGGCACCGTCACCGCGTCGAAGGCCCCCGGCTCCCACGGCACGATGGACGTGGGCAGCCCGTAGCCGTTGGGCGTGAAGAAGTCCGCGTTTTCCAGCGTGTTGCAGCCGCCGTCC
>JAKPUV010001003.1 GCA_029554925.1 Candidatus Hydrogenedentota bacterium
GGACGGCGGCGGCGCTGGCGGCGCTCGTGGACGACCGGCTCAACCGCGCCGGGGCCGAGGTGGCCGCCGCGGCGCCCCTGTCCCCCGCGTCGGAGCGGGCGCTCGCGGAGAGCCTCTCGCGGCGCACCGGGCGGCGGGTCACCCTGCGGACGCGGGTGGACGCCGGCCTGCTGGGCGGGTTCACCGTCCACCTGCTGGGAACCCTGTACGACTACAGCGCGCGCACGCGCCTGGAGCGGCTGAAAGCGAAACTCCTTTCCGAGGAAACACCCCATGGAAATTAAGCCCCGGGCCGACGAGATCACCGAGATCATCCGGCGGCAGATCAGCGGGTTCCAGTGGAGCCTGGACATCGCCGAGGTCGGCACCGTCATCCAGGCGGGCGACGGCATCGCCCGCGTCCACGGCCTGGAAAAGGCCATGGCGGGCGAGCTGCTCGACTTCGGCCGCGGCGTCACCGGCATGGTCCTCAACCTGGAGGAGGACAACGTCGGCGCGGTCCTTTTCGGCGGCCACGAGAACGTGCGCGAGGGCGACCTCGTCCGGCGCACGGGCCGCATCGCGTCCGTCCCCGTGGGCGACGCCCTCATCGGGCGCGTGGTGGACGCGCTGGGCGCGCCGGTGGACGGCCTGGGCCCCGTGGAGACGACGGAGTTCAACCCCGTCGAGCGCGTGGCGCCGGGCATTGTGGACCGCCAGCCCGTGCGGCGGCCCCTCCAGACGGGGCTCAAGGCGATCGACGCCATGACGCCCATCGGGCGCGGGCAGCGCGAGCTGATCATCGGCGACCGGCAGACCGGCAAGACCGCCATCGCCCTCGACGCCATCATCAACCAGAAGGGCCAGGACTGCGTCTGCGTCTATGTCGCCGTCGGCCAGAAGCGCTCGACCGTCGCCCGCGTGATCCAGGAGCTGCGCGAGTACGGCGCGATGGACTACACCGTCGTCGTGAGCGCGTCGGCCTCCGACGCCGCGCCGCTCCAGTACCTCGCGCCCTACGCCGGGTGCGCCATGGCCGAGCATTTCTGCGACCGGGGCGGCCACGTCCTGATCGTCTACGACGACCTGTCGAAGCACGCCGCGGCCTACCGCCAGCTCTCGCTGCTGCTGCGCCGGCCGCCGGGCCGCGAGGCCTACCCGGGCGACGTCTTCTACCTCCACTCGCGCCTGCTGGAGCGCGCCGCCGCCATGAGCGACGCGCGCGGCGGCGGCACCCTCACCGCGCTGCCGATCATCGAGACGCAGGCGGGCGACGTGTCCGCGTACATCCCCACAAACGTCATCTCCATCACCGACGGGCAGATTTACCTGGAGTCCAGCCTGTTCTACTCCGGCGTGCGCCCGGCGGTGAACCCCGGCATCAGCGTGTCGCGCGTGGGCGGCAACGCCCAGACAAAGGCCATGAAGAGGGTCGCCGGCATGCTCCGCCTGCACCTGGCCCAGTACCGCGAGCTGGAGGCCTTCTCCCAGTTCGGCAGCGACCTGGACAAGGCGACCCTCGCCCAGCTCCAGCGCGGCGCGCGGCTCGTCGAGATTCTCAAGCAGCCGCAGTACCAGCCGCTGCCCGTCGAGAAGCAGGTGCTGGTCATCCTCGCGGCCACGGAGGGCCGCCTCGACGCCGTGGCCCCGGCGTCCGCCGGGCGCTACGAGCAGGAGCTGTACGCCTATTTCGAGACCGACGCGCGGGCACTCCTCGACGCGCTGCGCGAGACGCGGGACCTGGACGACGCGCTGGCCGGAAAGATCCGGGAGGCCCTCGCCTACTTCACCGCGAACATCTGGAAGGACGACGGGGACCGCTGATGCCCAGCCTCCAGG
>JAKPUV010001011.1 GCA_029554925.1 Candidatus Hydrogenedentota bacterium
CTCGGAGAAATGCCCGTCGAGGGAGGCGCGCACGGCGATGCCGGCGGAGCCCTTGCCCGCAACCTTGATGTTGAGGGTCAGCTCGAAATCGCCGAAGGCCGACGTGGTGGCCAGAAAGCCCGTCTCGCCCTTCAGGCACTCGATGGCGCCGTCCTTCACCGTCCACTCGGCGTTGCCGAAGACGTTCCAGCCGTAGAGGGTCTCCCCGTCGAAAAGGTTGATCCACTGCCCCTCGGCGATGGCCTGGGCCTGGGCGCCCGCGGACAGCAGAAGCCCGGCGGCCAGCAGGGCCGCAACCGCAAGTTTCCTGTTCAGCATTGCTCGCTCCTTGAATTGTCTGGTTGTTTCCCGGTGCGGCGGCGGACGCCGCGCGCGGCCTTCCACTGTACGAAAATGCGGGGACCTTCGGCAATTTTTTTGGCAACGGGACGGGCGCGCTGTCAGCGCATCGGCCGCCGGGCGCGTTTTTACGTCAGGAAAATGCCCGTTGCGGGTTTATTTTCCCCTGTCAAAGTGGTAATATTTCAGCCTGTTCCATCCACAATCCCGGGAAACCGGCAAAACGTTTGCGAGGACCTGCCCCATGAAGAAGATGCTTTTGCTGGCGTTGAGCTGTTTTGTGCTTGTCTCTCTGGCCGCCCTGCCGGGCTGCGGGGGAAGCGCCCCGTCCGAGCCCGCGAAGCAGGCGCCGGCCGCCGCCCCGGCGGAGCAGGACGCCCCGCCCGCCCCCGCCCCCGTGCCTGCGGTAAAAGAAACCCCCGCTCCGGCGCCCGCCGCCCCTGCGGCACCCACCGCCGAAGCCCCGGCCGCCCCGGCCCCCGTTCCGGCACCCGCGGCCGCTCAGGCGCCTGCGCCCGCCGCCCCCGCCGCCCCGGTGTCCCCCCCGCCGGGCGATGGTCCCCGGTTGGTGTGCGATGAGCCGGTCTTCGACTTCGGCGAGACCGATGTGGAGAAGATCGACCACGCCTACGTGTTAAAGAACGCGGGCAACGCCACGTTGAACATCACCGCGATCAAGCCGGCCTGCGGCTGCACCACCGCAAAGATGGAAACCCAGACTCTGGAACCGGGGCAGGAAGTGAAGCTGGAGACCACTCTCCAGCTCAAGGGGCGCCAGGGACCGCAGAGCAAGACCATCGGCGTCCAGTCCAACGATCCGACGAATCCGGTGCTTCAACTGGCCCTGAAGGGGTCGGTCATCCCGAAGATCGCCGTGGAACCGGACATCATTAATCTCGGCCGGATCATGGACGACGAGCCGCGCTCCGCCTCCCTCACTGTGAAGTCCAACAAGCCCGAACTCCAGTTCAAGATCCAGTCCATTGAGATCATGGGCTTTGACTCGCCCGCCGGACCGCTCCTCGACTACACCATCACCGAGACGGAGCCGGGGCGCGTTTACCGCGTGGACGTCGCCAGCAAGGGTCCGCTTCCCCCGGCGATGTACAACGGCCGCATGGTCATCCGCACCGACTGCATGGACCGTGCCGCGATCCCGCTGGCCATCTCCTGCCAGGTCATCGGCGCCGTGGAAATCAACCCCCAGACCCTCTCCCTCCGCGCGTCGGAAGAGCCGGACGACACGGACACCCAGACGATCACCGTCAAGGCGGGCCGGGTCAAGGAGTTCAAACTGCTTGAGGTGGTTCCCCCGGTGGAGGGAATCGGTGTCGAGATCAAGCCCCTCAACGACTTCTATCAGATCAAGCTTTCGAACATCCCGAAAAAGATGGAACTGGACGGCAAGGCCTTCACCATCAAGATTGACCACCCCGAGATGTCCGAGGTCGCCCTGCCCATCAAGGTGTGGAGCCTGACGGCCTTCGGCCGCAAGCCCGCCGCCGCGAAGCCCGCCGCGGCCCCCGCCCCTACCCCGCCCCCGCCCCCGACCCCCGTCGCCCTGCCGGACGCGGCGCGCCAAGTGGTGGAGGCCCCCGTGGCCGCGCCCCCCGCGCAGCCCTGACCCCCCTGTCATCCCCCCGCCCCGGCGCACGCGTTTGCCCCGCCGGGGCGGTTTCCTGTTTAATTCCTGAAACCGCGCCGCGTGTCGGGGCGTCACTTGAACGCGGGGGGTTTTCCGCCGCGCAACCGACAGAAGGAGACTCCGCCATGTTCCTCCCCCTTTTCCGAAGGCCCCTTGGTGTTCCCGCCCTGGTGGCCGCCCTCTGCCTGCTGGCGCTGCCGGGCACCGCCGACACCCTGCGCGCGACCGCGGGCGACCGCACCCCGCTCGACGACTATGTGGCCGCGCCGGACGACACCTACGCCTGGTCCCTGGTGAGCACCGCCGAAGGGAAGGACTACACCGGCTACGTTCTTGAAATGACCTCGCAGACCTGGCGGAGCCCCGAAGAGGTGGACCAGCCGGTCTGGAAGCACTGGCTCGAGATCGTGGTGCCCGCCAAGGTCACGACCCCCACGGCGCTCATGGTCATTTCCGGGGGCAGCAGCCGCAGCGAGGCCCCCAAGGGGGCCGACGCCAATCTCCGGCGCGCCGTCCGCGCCACCGGGGCGGTGTGCGCGCAGATCCGGAACATCCCCAACCAGCCGCTGGTCTTCGCGGACGATGGAAAGCGCCGCAGCGAGGACGCCATCATCGCCCACAACTGGGACAAGTACCTCCGCACCGGCGACCCGACGTGGCTGACCCGCTTCCCCATGACCAAGGCCGTGGTCCGCGCCATGGACACGGTGCAGGCCTTCTGCGCCGGGAAGGACGGCGGCGGGGTGAAAGTCGAGAATTTCGTCGTCGCGGGCGCGTCCAAGCGCGGATGGACCACCTGGACCACCGCCGCGGTGGACAACCGGGTCATCGCCGCCATGCCCATGGTGATTGACATGCTCAACCTGGTGCCGTCCTTCAAACACCACTACGAGCTGTACGGGTTCTGGGCCCCGGCGATCAACGACTACACCGACATGCGCATCATGGAATGGCTGGAATCCCCGGAATTCGCCGCGATGCTGGCCATCGTGGACCCCTACAGCTACCGCGCCCGCCTCACCATGCCCAAGTACCTCATGAACGGCGCGGGCGACCAGTTCTTCCTCCACGACTCCTGGAAGTACTACCTCCACGACCTTCAGGGCCCCACCTACCTCCGCTATTCCCCCAACTCCGGGCACGGCCTCGAGAACGGCGACCCCGCCGGGGCGCTGATCGCGTTCATGCGCTACATCGTGGACAAGGCACCCCTGCCCGAGTATGCCTGGTCCTTCCCGGACGACAACACCATCCGGGCGACCGCGTCCCCCGCGCCCAAGGCGGTGAAACTGTGGCAGGCCACCAATCCGGAGTCCCGGGATTTCCGTGTGGACGCCTTCGGGCGAAAATGGACCTCCACGGACCTCTCCCCGGAGGCCGACGGCGGCTGGGTGGGCCGGGTGGAGACGCCCCCCGCCGGGCACACGGCCTTCCTCGTGGAGTTCACCTTCGCGGGCAGGGGAGAGGAGGACTTCGTCGTCACCACCCCGGTCCGCGTCGTGCCCGACACAACGGCGCACACCTTCACCTCGCAGCCCGACCTCTGGAAGGACGGATTCCTCCACCGGCAGGCGAAATAGGCCGCCGCACCGCCGCGGGAAAAGACAAGCGCCGCAACCACCCGGTTGCGGCGTTCGTCTTTTTCCGCGTCAGGGCGAATCCGGCAGGCCGGATCCCCTTCCGTCACTCCGCGTCAGCGGCGGGGCTTCCGGTTGACATACTGCATCAGCGCCTGGGGCACGGGCCCGTAGGGGTTGGTCTTCAGCTTCACGGCCTTCTCCACGATCTCGACGATGTCCTTGTCGTCGAAACCGGCCGCCTTCGCCTCGCAGACCACCTCGTTCAGCCGCACCACGATCCGGCGGCGGCAGTCCTCGCGGCACTTGTCCTCGATGCTCGAGGCCACGAAAACGCCCATGCCGCGGCGGGTGTACAGCAACCCCATGACCACCAGGTCGCGGTAGGCCTTGGACACGGTGTTCGTGTTGACCTTGAGGCGCTCCGCAAGCTCGCGCACCGCGGGAAGCTGGTCGCCCGGCTTCAGCTTGCCCGAAGAAATGGCGAACTGCACATGGTTTTCGATCTGGACGTACACGGCCACGCTGCTCTGCAGGTCCACCGTGGACAGCAGGTCAAGCAGTTCCGCGTCGGTCTTGTGTTTCGGTCTGGTCACGGTATCCATCTCCCAGTTGTGTTTGTCCGACAGCCCTTTGAAACCTACTCCTGTATGAACTCCACCGCGCGCTCCTCCCGCGGCAGCTTTCGCGGATAAGACAAAAATGCCCCCGCTTGCTTCTGCTCTCGAAAATTATACACTATTGTGCAGGTTGAAACAAACGAAACGTCTGCTTTAGTTTACACCCCCGGGCGGACCGAAACCTCCCAGTCCGCAGGAAGGAACCTGATATGAAGCGTCTTCTGGCTGCCGCACTGGCCTTGACCCTGCTCGCCGGATGCGCCGGAAACGGCGGCGAGCGCGCCCCGGAGCCCACCGTCACCCCTGTCGGCGGGGACGAAAAGGCAGCCCAGACCGTGGCCGCGCCGGACACGCGGCCCCGGGGATCCCTCGCCGTGCGGCTGACCAATGTGGTCAACACCGCGCTGGACGGCCGGGTGGACCTCCTGAGTCTGGACGGGGGACCGAAGACCGTGCTGGATGTTGCCGGGGGCGCGGCGACGGGCCCCGTCCCCGCGGGCGACAGCCGGGCCTATGTCCACGTCTTCCAGGACGGGGTGCCGGTGCTGGTGGAGGTGAAGGACGTGAAGGTGGCGGAGGGTCAGGAGACGCGCCTGGAGATTAACCTGCTGGAGGGCGCCAGCGGCGCCGTGCCCCTGAGGGCCTTCGACACCGACGGCGATCTGGCCATTGACCGGGTGGAAATCGCCTGCGGCACGGACCCCTACAACGCCGCCAGCATCCCCGGACGCCGCGAACTGAAATGGGATCTGGCCCCCCGCCGCACGGGGGCCCAGTGGTACCGGGGCGAGCTCCACGCCTATTCCGCCCTCGGGGAGGGCAAGGAGTCCGTGGCCCAGCTCATCGCCCGGGCGGAACGCGAGGGGTGCGACTTTCTCGCCATCGCCGACCGCAACACCCTGGCGGCGGCGGAGGACCCCGCCTTCCGTTCCGAGAAGATGGCGCTGATTCCGGCCATGGAGTGGGGCCGCGACGACACCGGGGTCGCCCTGGTGTACGGCCCCCTCACGGTGCCCGATCTCCCGTCCAACTCCGCCGCCGCGCAGGCGGAGTGCATCCGCGTCCAGGCCCAGGGCGGGATATGGTCCGTCGCGCACCCCTGTTTCCCCACAAAATCCTGGCAGTGGGGACTGAGCTATGTGAACGCCGTGGAGGTCTGGTTCCGCGACTGGCGCGGCACGCCCCCCATGGCCCCCAGCGAACTGCGCGAGGAAATCAAGATTCGCAAGGACGGAAAACTGGTCCACTCCATCGCCGCCGCCGCCTCGGCCGTCGGCCTGGGCGACATGTCGGCGAACGCCCAGAACGCGCTCTTCTGGGACTACGAACTGACGCGCGGCCTGATGGGCTGCGTCATCGGCGGCTCCGGATCGGGCAGCAAGGGGGT
>JAKPUV010001018.1 GCA_029554925.1 Candidatus Hydrogenedentota bacterium
GGCCGGAACCGTGGCGCTAAAGGCCTCGGTGACCGTCCCCACAGTCAGTTTCACGCCCGCGAGGGCGGCCGTCGCCGCCTCCAAGGTCATGCCCACCACCTCCGGCACCGTGACCTTGCCGCAGCCGGGCAGGGCCAGCACCGCCATCGCCAGGAAAAGACACACACCGACACGTCCGCCGCGCAGGGATTCGGTAAACATCATCGCTCCTTGCTGAACTTCAAGCAATTTGGACAACGAACCCGTATGCGCACACGACACGCGGATGGATTGTCATAATCCAATAAATTACATAAAAACACGACTCCTGCGCAACTTCTTCCCGGGCAGTTCGGGTACAATGCGGGGCATCATGGTGTGCTTTTGCAACACACGGTTGGGCGGCTGGACGGCGGGGGCTCTCCTGTTCCTGCTGGCGCTGGGGCTGCGTCTGCGCGGGATCGGCGCGGAGTCGGTGTGGATGGACGACTTCTTCTCCGCCGCCCGGCTGGACGCGCCGAACCTGCTCCAGTTTCTGCGCGACCAGCGCGGCGACAACTGGGAGATGGTGCCGGTCTACTACACGCTGGAGTATTTCTGGGCGGGCCTGCGGCCGGGGAGCCTGGCGTGGGTGCGCGGGCTGTCGGCGCTGTTCGGCGCGGGCGCCGTGGTGTGGGTGTTCCTGCTCGGGCGCCGCCTCGGCGGGATGATCGCGGGGTGCCTTGCGGGGCTGGTGATGGCGCTGTCGCCGTGGATGGTGTTCCACGGCCAGGGGCTGCGCCCCTACGCGCTCATGCTGTTCCTGTCGCTCGTCTCCATGGACGCCCTGCTCCGCTGGACGGGCTCGCGCCGCGCCGCGCCGCTGGCGGCGCACCTCGCCGCGAACCTCCTGATGCTCTGGAGCCATCTCTTCGCGCCGCTGTTCTACCTGCCCCAGGGGCTCATCGTGCTGTTCGCGCGCGGCGTGTCCTGGCGGGACCGGTGCCTGTGGGGCGGCGCGCACGCGCTGTTCCTCCTCGCGGTGCTGGGATATGTCGCCACGATCAAACCCGCCCCCGACCCGGACGCCGACCCGCCGGGCTGGGGGAACCCGTGGGCGGTGGTCACGGGGGGGGGCTTCTTCGCGGCGGACAACACGCTCACCGGCGGGCTGCTCTGCGCGGACGGCGAAAACCTGCGCTGGGCGGAGTACAACTCGCCGACGGTCCTCCGCGACCCGGCGCATCCGCGCGCGGCGGACCTGCTGCCCCTGCGCCCGGCGGCGGAGCTGGCCCTGGCGCGGTGCTACCTGCTGACGCTGGCCCTGATGCTGTTCTTCGCGGTGCGCGACGCGTTGAGGCGCGACGAGGCGTCCCGGGCAGAGCTGCGGAAGACGCTTTTCCTGCTGGCGTGGTTCCTCGTGCCGGTGGCGGCGCTGTTCCTCGCGGCACAGGTCTGGAAGCCCCACGCCTTCCAGCGCCGCTACGTCCTTTACGCGTGGCCCGCCCTCTGTCTGCTGGTGGGGATGGCCGCCGCGCGCCTGCGCGGCCCCGCGCGCTGGGCCCACGCCGCCGCGCCCCTGGCGATGCTGGCAGTGCTGGCGCTGGCCGCCGCGTCGCTGCCCATGCGCCACGACTACCTGTCCGCGGCGGGCCTCCTGCGGGAGCACGCCGCGACCCATCCCGTAGCGATGACGGACAACTGGAACCTCATGCGCATCCTGCGCTGCAACGACCCCGCGCTGCCGGTGCCCGTAGAGCGGTACCTGAGCCCCGAGGAGACCGCCGCGCGCGCGGTGGAGACGGTGCGCGCGGGCACGGGGGTGTGGGTGCTGTTTGTCGGCCCGGAGAGCCTGCCCCAGCGCCAAGCCCTCGAACAAACCCTGCGGAACAACGAAATCCCCTGGGACCGCGTCATCCTTCCCGGGATGCAGAGCCTCTACCTCTACCGCTGCGACCCCGCGGCGCCCGCCCTCGTGATGGCGTCATCCCCCGGCTGAGGCGCGCCGCCGCGCGCGGAGCAGCGACCCGGCGGCGAAGGCGCCGATCCCCAGCAGGAACGCGGCGGACACGGCGAGCCCCGCGCGCAGGGTCCAGGGCCTGTACTCGAACACGACCTCGGATTTCCCGGCGGGCACCTTCACGGCGCGGAAGCAGTGGTAGGCCGGGAGGATCCCGGCGGGCGCGCCGTTGACCGTCGCCTTCCACCCGGGGTACCACGCGTCGGCGAGCACGAGCATGCACGCCGCGCGGGCGTCGGACTCCAGCCGCACGCGCTGGCAGCCGTATTCGAGCACACGCACCGCGCCGGGGTCGCCCTCCACCGCCGGGGGCAGGCCGTCCGCGGGGGCGGCCTCAAGAAAGACCACCTCCGCCGGGTTGAAAGGCGGCCCCATCATCCGCTTGATGGCCGCGTCGGGGTCGGGCACGACCTCGGCGCGGGGGACCAGCCGGGCGTGGGGCAGGGCGCGCGGGTTGCGCAGCACCTGCAGGCCGTCCACCTCGGCCTCCAGCTCCATCCGCGCCAGCGCCGCGTCCGGCATGATGGGGGGGTAGTGGGGGTCGTTGAGGTAGTACTGGATGGCGGCGGCGGGCTCGAAGGCCTCCCAGATGTCCACCTTGAGGCCGCGCTGCACCCGCCACACCCGGCC
>JAKPUV010001027.1 GCA_029554925.1 Candidatus Hydrogenedentota bacterium
TCCCGCTCCGGACGCCCCCACACCGCGTCGAGGAGCATGAGGAGGACGGGCGTCACCAGGGCCGTGTAGAAGGCCGAGGGCACCGCCACGGCGCCCAGGGGGTAAAGCAGCCCGAGCCCGGGCTGCTGCGCGTACTGGATCAGGGTGAAAAGCGTCCCCTGCATCAGGGCGCCGGCGAAGACGAGCCCCGCCTTCACCGCCGCGTGCTCCGTCACGAGGCGGGTCGAAAGGCGCCCGACGAGGAAGCCCACCAGCACATAGCACAGCACATGGTGCCCCAGCACGGAGCCCACGGCGATGTCCTGGTAGAGGCCCCCGATGACGCCGGTGAACATGGCCCGCTCCTCGCCCTCGTGGATGGCGAAGAACACCACCATCACCAGCACGAGGTCCGGCAGCACCCCCTCCAGCCGGAGCATTTCCGGCCAGTTCGTCTGGAGCAGCGCGAAGAGCACCGACCACGCGAACCACCACAGGTTCCGCCCGATGGACCCGCCCCGCCACCTCACGGCGCGTACCTTTCCTGCAGCGGGCGCGTGTCGGGCGTCTCCGGCGCGCGCGACGCGGCCTCCTCCGGCGCGTGCGGCAGGTCCAGAAAGTCGCCCGCGGGGCCGCCCACATACTCCGGGTCGTCCACCGCGCGGCGGATCAGAAACACCTCGTCCACGGCGTAGGGGTCCACCGCGGGCACCACCTCGGCGCTCTTCCACAGCGCGCCCCCGTCATGCACCGCGCCGATGCGGCCGATGAGCAGTCCCGGGGGAAACAGGCTTTCCGGGCTCGTGACCACCACGTCCCCCGGCCGGATGTCCTCCTTCATGTCAATGTATTCCATCGTGCAGATGCGGTTGAAGTCGCTGCCGTTCGCCTGCACCACCCCGGCGTAGGCGCGCACCCGGCTCCGCAGCACCATCGCGCCGATGCGGCAGTCCACATGGTGCAGCGTCGCCACCGTCGAGGTGAAGTCCGCCGTCTCCGTGACCACCCCCACCACGCCCTGCGGGCCCACCACGCAGGTGGCCGGGCGCACGCCGTGGCGGCCGCCCCGGTCAATGCGCAGCATGCCCTTGTAGGTCTCCAGGATCGCGGCCGGCTCCAGCGTCAGGCGGGGGGTCTCCCGCAGGAAGCGCGCCATCTCGCGCAGCCGCGCGTTCTCCCGCTCCAGCATGGCCAGCCGCGCCGTGTCCAGCCGCAGCTTCGCCGTCT
>JAKPUV010001029.1 GCA_029554925.1 Candidatus Hydrogenedentota bacterium
ACCAGCTCTTGAAAACCGGGCATGATGCCTTCCTATCGTGCTTCCCGGGTTGAAAGACCGGGAGAAATGTCCTTCACCAGCATTCCTGACCTTTCGGCGCCGTCTTGGTCCCCCCTTCAGGGGGGTGATTCGCGGGAGCGAATCGGGGGATGTTCCGGATTCGGCACCCACGGCCGAAGAGAAGAACATCCCCCGGCCGCGAAGACGCGGTCCCCGCCCCTGAAGGGGGGACCTAAGAACAGCCGGCCTTCTGCCACAGTCTGCCGGGGGGCGCTCAGTCCCTTCGGCGGAACTCAAATATGTTGTCGGGGTCGTCGTCGCCGCCCCCCGGATTGCGTTTCTGCCAGCGCTCCCGGTTGCGCCGGCGCAGCCACAGCTGGTACCGGGGAATCAGCTGCATCATCACCCAGCCCATGCCCATGCCGCCGAGGTGGGTGGAGACGGACGCGTTGGTCTCCCCGAAGGCCCACACCAGGTTGAGCGCGGCGATGATGGCCACCAGCGTCGCGGCGCTCATGGGCACGGGCAGGGGGAACAGCAGCACCTGCCGCGCGGGGTCGGCGACGGCGAAGGCCACCAGCACGCCGAGCACGGAGCCGCTGGCCCCGACAATCACCGGATTGTTCCCGAACAGCCCGAGGGAAAAGAGCGACACCATCACGCCCACGCCCCCGCAGGCGAGGTAGAGCGCCGTGAACTGGCGGCTTCCCAGCAGCCGCTCCACGTCCGGCCCGAAGAAGAACAGCCAGAGCATGTTCATGACCAGGTGCATCAGGCCGCCGTGGAGGAATTGGTAGGTCAGGGGCTGCCACAGGCTCCCGCGCAGGAAATCGCCCGGCACAAACCCGAACCACTCCGCCACGGAGACGCCGGTGAGCGTCTCGAGCGGCGCGAGGAGGAGCTGGGCGGCGAAGACGGCGGCATTGATGAGGATGAGCCGCCGCACCATATAGGTGACGCCGTGCCCCCCGAAGCCGTAGGGGGGATCGTCGGTGTGTGTGTCCTGGTAGCCTCGCATCGGCGCTCCCTGCCGGAAAACCGGGGCCTATTGTACCCCAACCGGCGGCCCCCGCGCCGCCGCGCCGGGGGGAGGCTCAGGTCTCGCGGGCAAGAGATGGCTTCGCTTCCCTGCCAATGAAGTGCGTCGGCGAGACGGCCCGCAAGTAGACGCGCCATCTTGGCGCGTTCTTCAGCCAACGAAAACCCCAAGAACGCGGCAGGATGCCGCGTCTACACTACTCCCCGGCCGTGTTGGTCAGGGGATAGGACAGTATCCGCCCCATGCGGTCGTAGGGGTAATACCGGAAGACGACCCGGCCCACAACACTGTCCGTCCCGGCGAAGTCGAAGGCACCGTTCTTCTCCAGGGGCACGCTGTCCTCGCTGTGGTTCCGGTTGTCGCCGAGAAAGAGGATGCGCCCCTCGGGCACGCGCACGGGGCGCTCGATGGTGTAGCGCATGGGTTCCAGCACATAGGGCTCCGAGGCATACTTGCCGTTCAGGAACAGCGCGCCGTCCGCCACCGACACCTCGTCGCCCGGCAGCCCCACCACGCGCTTGACCAGATACTCCCCCTTGTGCCGAAGCACAACGATGTCGCCCCTGCGGAGGGCGTCCGCCCGCACGGTGGCGATCATGTCGCCGGGCATGAGCGTCGTCTCCATGGAGGACGAGGGCACGAG
>JAKPUV010001030.1 GCA_029554925.1 Candidatus Hydrogenedentota bacterium
GAGCCGCAGCACGGTGGAGAAGGTACGCCCCACCTTGCGCCGCGTCTCGCGCAGGGGCCACAGCCACGCCGTGTCAATGTGCGAGTGGCCGATGAGCGTCAGCCGGCCCGCGTGAGGCGCGGCGGGGAAGTCCTTCAGCCCCTTCTGCAGCCGCGCGCGCGCCGCCGCCAGCGACACCGCGAACTCCGGGCCGCCGCGGCGCTGGAGGTCAACCGCGTGCACCGTCTCCGTGAGAAGCCGCATCATGCGCTTCCACACTGTGGAGTCCGCGGGCAGCTCCTCCAGCAGGTCCAGACAGACCCGCGCGTCCCAGTAGAAGTCCCACACCGCCGTGTCCATCGCCGCGAGGTCCGCCTGCGCGAAGACATGCGTCGCGTCGAAGCGCGTGCTCGGGCAGGCCTCCAGCAGGATCTCGTAGCGCGCCCCCGCCTGCGCCTTCTCCGCGAGAACCATGAACGGATGGTGCCGGTCAATGCCCTGGTGCGGTTTGCCGTTCACATAGGCCAGCGCCTCGCCAGACTCCTCATGGCCCGGCAGGCCGGGGATGTCCGTGTACGCGCACGGGTTCAGCAGCGCCACCACCCGCCGCCCCGCGAATTCCGGCGGCACCACCGCCGTCATGCGGAACCATGTTGTCTGGTCCAGCCCGCCCCAGCGGTCCATCACCTGGAACGCGCGCCAGCCCTTCTCCGGCACCCGGTCCGGCCCCAGGTCCATCCCCGTCACACAGCACCACAGCGCGCCGACAGGCCGCCGGTCCGCGAACACGCCGCCCCACAGCTCCTCCAGCCGCGCCCGCACCTGAAGCCGCTCCGTTTCCCAGTCGCCGTGAAACACCGCCATGAGCCGCACGCCTTTCGTGTTAAGTAAGGAAAGCCCCGAATCCGGGGCCGCGCAGATTATAAGAAACCCCCGCGCGGGAAACCAACGCGGGGACGGAGGTAAACCAAGATTGACGCGGGGGGGCCGGGGGGAGTAGGATGCCCCCGGATACCCGCCGTGAGCCGGGGGGCCAGCGGCGGCGCAAGGAGAACGGGCAATGCTGGGAAAACTCCGTGTGCTCGTCGTGGACGACGAGCCGGAAATCAGCGGCATGATCGCCGAGTATTTTCGGGACCGGGGGCACGAG
>JAKPUV010001035.1 GCA_029554925.1 Candidatus Hydrogenedentota bacterium
CCCCTTCTCGGGGTTGGTCATCATCATGGAGGCGTCGGAGGGGTCGGGCACGAAGAGGCGGCTGGACGGGTCGAAGCCCTGGCCCAGGTCCACCACCAGGGGCGGCACCCAGACTTCCCGGACCCGAGCGGCGCCCTCCAGGACGCCGAAGAGCAGCGCCACGGGCAGCACCGCCGCGAGCACGAGCACGCGCCGCTTCGGGGGGGCGGGGGTTTCGGGCGCCGTCATGTGCCGCCCTCGCGGGGGGCGGCGGGGGCGATCAGGCGCTCAATGTCCGGCGCGATCCCCTCGGCGTAGAGGGCGTGGCCCTTCGGCGTGAGGTGGCCGTCGAGCTCATAGAAGAGGTCGGGCTCCGTCTCCCGCGCCGTGAAGGCCGGGCTGGCGGTGCAAAACGGCAGCCCCGCCTTTTCGGCGGCGCGGCGGATGCCCTCGTCGGCGTTTGTCGCGTTCATCCATTCGGCGTCGGGAACGTAGCCGACCTTCGCCACGCCCTCAAAGGCCGGCTTGTTGACGTAGGGGCCGTCGGGCACGGAGAGGACCGCCGTCATGGCGCCGTACTCCTCCGCCGCGCGGCGGATGCGGCCGAGATAGCCCGCGAGGTTGTCCACCCGCGTCTTGATCCACGGGTCCTCCAGGTTCATCGGCAGGCTGTAGATGCGCGGGTTCTTCAGCGCGAGGTCCACCATGTACGGGTTGAACGTGCCCGCGAGAAACGCCTCCCTCACCCGCGGGTCCATGGCGTCGAAGCGCGCGCGCTCCTCCGGCGTCATCTTCGCGTGGAAGTCGCGGGCCGTGTTTTCCTGCCAGCGCCGGTTGTCCTCCGCCGTGCTCTTCTGCGGCGGCATCTCCTGTTTCCGCGTGTCGCCCATCCGCTCGACGCGCAGGTCGCGGATCATCCGCATGGTGTTGGGGAACAGTGCCCGCGCAAGAACCGCCGCGCGGCTCCGCGGCGTGGCGGCGGGGGCGCCCTCGTCGTCCCCCGAGGCGTTCAGGTCGTTGCCCTGGGTCACACAGACCAGCACCAGGTCCGGACGGATCAGGGGGATGGCCTTCTCCGCCAGTTCGGCGTAGAAGGGCGGCCCGGAGCCGGGTTTGCCCAGGTTCACCGTCTCCACGCGCCAGCCCCTGGCGCGCAGGGCGTCCTCCAGCCGGCGCAGCCAGGTCTCCTCCGCCGCCACGCCCCAGCCGTAGGTGTACGAGTCGCCGAAGGCGGCAATGCGGAAGGTCTCCGGGTCCGACGACAGCTCGCGCTCGCGCAGGCCCAGCGAGTTGATGCGGGCCGTGTAGGTGAACTCCAGAAAGCCGAAGGTCTGCTCCGCCTTCGGC
>JAKPUV010001043.1 GCA_029554925.1 Candidatus Hydrogenedentota bacterium
GTCCTGCCGCAGTACGGCTTCCTCGCCCTCGGCGACGGCGGCCGCGGGGTCCGCGCGGGCATCACCCGCGTGGACGGCCTCGTCGTGGAGTGGAGTGTGGAGCGGGACGGCGCGCGCGCCTACTGCAACGCCCGCTCCCCGCAGGGCGACCGCGCCCCGTTCCGCGCGCGCGCGATCTCCGTGACGCCCGGGGAGGGCCGCGCCGTGCGGGCCGCCCTCGAATGGTCCGGCACCGCGCCCGCGCTCACGGACTGGCAGCCCTTCGTACACTTCGTCGGCGACGACGGCGAGATCGCCTTCCAGGCCGACCACGCCTTCCCCGTGCCGGCCACCCAGTGGACCGGCCCAGTCATCACGGAGTGCGCCGCGCGGATCCCGGCGGACGCCGCCCCCGGCACCCGCTACGAGCTGCGCGTCGGCATGTACACGAAGGGGGGGGCGCGCGCCGTCATGGCCGGCGTCTGCGACGCCGAACAGCGCGCGCGCCTCGGCACGGTCACGGTCACCGAAACAGGCTTCGACTGGGCCCCCGTGGAGGAGACCGCCGATCCCTGGGTCGCCCGCACCAACCCCGAACGCCGCATCGTCCCCTTCGGCGATCTGCGCACCAACGGCACCCTCACCGTCGAGAAGACGGAAGGCCGCTGGACCGTCACCCCCTTCCCCGGCACGGCCCCCTGCACCCTTCTCTTCAAGGCCCAGGGAGAAACCCCGCCGCCCACCGCCGCCGCACTGGACGCGGACGGCAAAACCATCACCGAAGCCCCCCTCCGCCGCGAAGGCGACGCATGGGCGCTGGATTGCGCGCCGGGGGTGGAGAAATACCAGATCCGTCCGGTGGGGGGATGACGGAAGGGGGCGCGGCTACTTGCGCGCGCGGCGCAGCACCCGGGGCGCGAGCGCCGCGGCGAGGTAGGCCGCGCCGGCAATGAGGATGATCACGGGGCCCGCGGGCCAGTCGGGGCGGTAGCTCACCGTGAGCCCCGCGACGCAGAAGAGGGCGCACAGGACGGACGCCAGCCCCATCATCTGGAGGAGCGACCCCGCGAAGCGGCCCGCGGCCGCGGCGGGCAGCGTGAGCAGGGCGATGACCAGCACGACGCCGACGACCATGGACAGGGCGACGACGGTGAGGGCGGTCATGGCGAGCAGCAGCAGGTAGTAGGCGTCGGCGGGCAGGTTGCGCAGGCGGACAAACTCCTCGTCGAAGCACACGGCGAGGAAGGGGCGGAAGAAGAGGGCCGCCAGCCCGAGGATCACCGCGTCGAGCAGGAGCAGGAATCCCAGCCCGCGCCCCGTCACGAGCAGGATGTTGCCGAAGAGGTAGCCCATGAGGTCCTGGTTGTACCCCGGCGTCGCGTGGAGGAAGAGGATGCCCGCCGCCATGCCCACGCTCCACACGGCGCTGATGACCGTGTCCTCGCGCTCGCGGTGGCGCAGGGAGATCCACCCGATGAGCCCCGCCGCCCCCAGCGCCGCCGCCAGCGCGCCGTGCTCCGGCCGCAGCCAGTCCCACCCGCGCGTCACGCTGAGGTAGCGCGCCGCGCCGATGCCGCCCAGCACGCAGTGCGCGACCCCGGCGGCGATGTAGGTGATCCGCCGCACCACGACGTAGGACCCCACGACACCGCAGGCCACGCTGACCAGCAGCGCCGCCAGCAGGGCGTTGCGCGCCAGGGGGTACGCCGCCACGGCGTGCCAGAAGTCAGCCATGGTGGCACCCCCCGCAGTCCGCGTCCGCGCCGCCGGAGCTGCCCGGCAGCCCCATCCCCGTGATGTGCAGCATGAGGTCCTCGTCCATCCGTTCCGTGCGCGGGTGGATGTGGACCGAGCGGTTGACGCAGTAGATCACGTCCAGGAAGCGCGAGGCGACCTTCGCGTGGTGCGTGATCAGCAGCACCGTCAGACGCCCCCGCAGCCCGTCCAGCACCTCCAGCACCGCCTCCTCCGCCGCCGCGTCCAGGTTCGACGTCGGCTCGTCCAGCAGCAGCAGCTCGGGGTCCGTCGCCAGGCCGCGCGCGATAAGCACCCGCTGGCGCTGCCCCCCCGAAAGGTCGTTGAACCACCGGCCCGCCAGCCCCGAAAGCCCGACCGTCGCCAGCGCCCGGTCCACCCGGGCCGACCGCTCGCGGCGGGACTCCCGCGCCCCCAGCCGCCCCATGGCCGCCACCTCGCGCACCCGCACGGGGAACAGCGGGTCGGCGG
>JAKPUV010001046.1 GCA_029554925.1 Candidatus Hydrogenedentota bacterium
CTGCTGGCCAGCACCGGCACGACCGAGGGGGGCGGGGCCCGGCAGGAACTTGAGTTTGTGGACATTTACGGGAAACCCGTTCCCGTCGTGGTGGCCGCGGCCGTGCTGCCCGGCGGGGAGACCGCGGCGGACGCGGGGTTCTCGCTGGTGGTGACCAGCATCGCGGAAATCCGCAAGATGCAGCAGAAACTCGTGGCCCGCGCGCGGGAGCTGGAGCGCGCCAACGAGGAGCTGCGCCTGCACGACCGGGCCAAGGACAGTTTCCTCTCCAATGTGAGCCACGAGCTGCGCACCCCCCTCAGCACCATACAGGGGTACATTGAGCTGCTCAAGACCGGGGGCGTCGGCGAGCTGACCGAGGCCCAGCTGAACGTGATCCGCATCACGGAACGCAACGGGGAGCGCCTGCTTGCGCTCATCAACCAGCTTCTCGAATACAGCAGAATGCAGATCAAGGGCGTCACCCCGGTCCTTTCCCTCGTCTCCGCGAAAGCCCTCATCGGCGAGGCGGTGGCGGCCGTTCATCCGGACGCCCTCGCCAAGGACATTGCGGTCGAGACGGCCGCCGACGGCCCTCCGGGCTTCCTCTGGGTGGACCGGGACAAGTTCTCCCAGGTGCTGGGCATCCTGTTAAACAACGCCGTGAAGTTCACGCCCGGCGGCGGGACGATCACCGTCACGCTGCAGCCTCAGGAGGGCGGCGGGGCCGCCGTCACCGTGCGCGACACGGGCATCGGCATCCCCCCCGAGTTCCATTCGCGCATTTTCGACCGCTTTTTCCAGGTGGACAGCTCCAAGGCGCGCAAGTATGAGGGCGCCGGACTGGGCCTTTCCATCGCGAAAGGCATTGTGGACGCCCACGGCGGGACGATCCGCATTGACAGCGCCCCCGGCGAGGGTTCGGCTTTCACCGTTGTCCTGCCCTCCGCCGCCTTCCCCGGGGTGGAGGGGGCCCAGGCACCGCCCGTGCTGCGCGACCGTCGGCTGCTCGTGGTCAGCAGCCGGGAGGAGGCCGCCCTGGCGCTGGCCTGCATTCAGGGAACCCGCGGGGTCGCATGGCTGCCCGCCGGCAGGGATTCGCTGCGGCAGGTGGACGCGGCCGACGCCGACATCATTCTGGTGGACGAGGTCGCCGACGATGTGCTGGCGAAGACCACGCTGGCCATTCTGAGGGGCCAGCCGGCCACCCGTGAAAAGCCCGTGGTGGTGTTCACCATGGAAAGCCTCCTTTCTGCCGCACCCCTCAGGGAGCAGTGGCCCCTCACAGAGTTCCTCAACAAGCCTTTCAGCGTGGCCGAACTGGGGGAGACCGTCGAGCGCCTCCTCCACGGGGCGGAGGGGTTTGGGGGCGTTTTCGACCCACTTGCCGCCTATGTGAAAGCCGACCAGAAACGGTGCGTGTTTGTGGTGGACGCCGACCCCGGCATGCTTGAGTTCGTCTCCGCCGGCCTGCGCAACCGAAACATTGCCTGCATGGGGATGGTCAACCACCGGCAGGCCCTGGAGGCGGTGCGCGAGGTTCGTCCGGATGTTATTCTTCTCGACGCCGACGTGCCTCCGGAAATCCTCCTGGAGGCGGTGCGCGCGCTTCGGGCCGATCCCATGACAGAAAACATCCCCATTTACATCATGACGGGAACCCAGTCCGCCGATGTGGGGGGCATGGATGTCATGGGGGTCATCCGCAAGCCGTTCACCATCGGCGAACTAAACGGCATCATTCAAAATGTCTAACTCCCAACGGGCGCGCGGCGCGGCAACGCGCGGTTTCCGCGCGCCGGAGGCGACTTCATAGCATGGCTTTTCTGAGCACCCTGTTCGTGTCCGCACTCATC
>JAKPUV010001053.1 GCA_029554925.1 Candidatus Hydrogenedentota bacterium
CCGCTGACTTCGGGGTCGCCGCAGAAGGCGTCCAGATAATCCCCGTAGATGCTTCCGTATTTCCGGGACATCCATTTGTACTCGCCCCACATGGCGGCGAGCAGGCCGCTTTCCGGCGCGAGGATCCGGGTCGGCAGGCCGCGGCGGCGCAGTTCCCCGTCCAGCAGGCGCACGACCTCCTTGATGTCGTCGTTCGCCGCGCGGTTGCCCTCCTGGTCGCGGCCGTTCCACTCCCACATGGGCTCGTTGAAGGGACTCACCCATCCGAAGTCAATCCGCCGGGCGGGGTCAGGATGACTTCTGAAATGCTCCAGAATGTCGGCGAGATACCGCGCGAACTGCGGGGCGTATCCGTCCTGGAGGTTCGTGCTGCCGAGGCCGTCCGTGCAGCGCGTCAGCCCGTTCCGCGTCATGCGCGCCGGGGGGCTGTTCACGAAAGCGACAAACTGCCGCACCCCCCGCGCCTTGGCCGCGCCGAGAAACCACTCCTCGTTCGCCTGGCGGGTCCAGTCGTAGACCCCCTCGGACACCTCGAAGGTCTCCACCGTCCGCCACGGGTCGGGGATGTCCTCCAGATTCTTGCCCGCGCCCAGATTGAAGCGCCAGCAGGAGAGGCCGATGCCCTTTTCCCGCGAGAAAAGCAGGTCGGCCACGCGCTCCCGGTTCTCCAGGGACCACGCCCCGAGCATCTGCATGCTCCAGCAGTCCGAGGCGCCGAAATTGTCCATCGCCTGGAAACCGCGCCGGAGGTCCACCTTCACCCGGCGCGCCGGCTCCTCCGCCGCCGCGCGCACCGCCCCCGAGAACAGAAGCAACGCCGCAACGCACCGGGGAATCCATGCTGTCCACTGAAAAGACATGCAGACAGGACCACCCCCGCGCCGCGCAGGTTTCCCCTCCCCCCTTCCCTATTCCCCGTCGCCGCCAACCTCGCCGCAGGGGGCGGGGGTATCCTCCTGCTGGGGAAACAGCGGAGCCAGGCCCGGCTTGCGGGGACGGCGGGCACTCAAGACCGCCCAGCCGAGAGCGCCGATGACGAGGAGGGCCACGGCGACCTGTCCAAGCGGGCCGCCCCAGGAGCGGCGTGCGCGGAGGAGGGCCGTCTCTTCGGCGAACAGGTTGTCTCCGGTCTGGGCGAAGGCCCAGGCGCCCAGGGTGACGGTGCCGCCGGGCTCCAGGACATGCTCCGTGCCGCCGTGCGCAAGGGTGTACCGCACCCGCGGGGACTGCGGCAGGCGGCGGTAGCGCCAGGAGACTCCCTCGTCGCGGAGAAGCAGCCCCTCGCGCAGGCGCAGGAGCGCGCCGGTGTGCGTCCGCACAAGGGCCGCCTGCACGGGGCTGCCTGAGGTGCCCACGGGCACGGCGGCGGGGGCGGCGCCGTCGAGCCGTAGGAACGCGCCGTTTCCAAGGTCCAGCACGCCGCCCTCGGCCAGGCGCACGGGGGGCAGGCGGTCGGCGCCGCGCCAGGCCGCCACCCAGGCCGCCCCCTCGCGCCAGGGCCGGACCAGCACGCGGACGGGCAGCGCGCCGGGATGCTCAAAGAGCACGGGGGCATCGGCCCCGGCCGTGTTGGCGGAAACCTCCAGCACCCGTTTCTCTTCCCCCTTCCGAACGCCCACGCGCAGCACGGGAGCCGCCGCCTCTTCGGGCCGTTGAAGCAGCACGTACTCCGCGCCGTCGGAGACCGTGCAGGCGGTTCCGGGCTCGAAGGACTGGAACCAGTGGACGCGCCGGACGTCGCGCACACCCCAGCGCGCGGCGTCGAGCCCCGGCGGCGCTTCGGGGAGCGCGGCCTCGGCGGCGGCTTCGTCGGTTGTCCACTGAAGATGGAACGCGGCCTCGGGCGCCAGAAAGGTCCACTGCGCCTCCTCCAGGAACACGCCCTGCGTCCACGGGGCGTCCGGCGCGGAGCGCCAGGAGAGCGCGGCGAGGGGCCGGCCGCCGGGTTCGGGGATGATCCCCGCCCAGGGGCCAACCTCGAGAATGGCAGCGTCCCCTCCGGACACGGGCACGGCCTGTCCCGGAACCGCGGGGGTCTCGACGGGCTCCGCCCCCGGGGCGCGCGCCTCGATCACCTCCAGATCGGGAAGGCGCTCCAGCACGTTGACGCGCCGGAGTTCCAGGGCGAAGCCCAGCCCTTCGGCGTCGAAACGGCCGGAGGAGGGAAACAGGCGGCGGGCGGCGGCGGGGTTGTCGAAGGGAAGCAGGTCGGGCGACAGGTTTCGGTGGGGGGACAGGGTGAACCCGGCGCCCTCCCCGGCGGGGCGCACGGCGAGGCTTTCGCGTCCGCCGACGGCGACGGCCAGAAACCCGTCAAACGCGAGATGCCGGTTGGCGAGCCACGCCGCCCCGGAGAAGAGCACTCCGAGGTAGAACAGGGCGGCGAACATTCTGGCCCATCGAAACATGCGCGGCATCCACGGAACCGGCGGACGGACGGGAAACCCTCAGCCCGCCGCGGGGGGCGCGGGCGTCATCCCCGCGAAGAGCCTCTGGAAGAGGTCCGTCACGTAGGCCTCCTGGTTCGGCCCGAACCAGCCCATCTGTCCCAGTTCGTAATTCTGGTTGTAAGGATACTGTTCGCCGATGTCCCAATGGAAACGGTCCGGCGACAGGTAGCCCAGATAGGCGCCGGAGAAACTGGTCACCCAGAGGCGCATGCCCTGTTTGGCGGCCCAGTCCTGCCAGTCGCGGCTGACCTCGCCGCCGAAGTCGTAGGGCATGCCGACAAGGAACAGGTCGCCGATGCGGGCGGCTTGGATGCGGCCGCGCGGCGGAATGCCCAACAGGTGAAACAGGAAGGGGGACAGCCGCCAGTGTTTGGACACCAGCCGGACCTGCGCGGGCGGCGGGTCGTAAAAGACCTCGGCCGACGCGATGTCGGCGGTGTCCGTGAAGACGGCGGAAGCCGCCGCCGCGGCGAACTTCTCCGCGAGGGCGCGGCCCATGTTGTCCATGCGGGCCGCCTGGTC
>JAKPUV010001061.1 GCA_029554925.1 Candidatus Hydrogenedentota bacterium
GGAAACTGAAGTAGGCGCCGTACTGGTGTCCGGCGGAGGCGACCCACCGGGTGAGGGAGAAATTGGCGCGGTAGTCCGTCCTCTCGTTGGTGATGCGGACGCCCGCCCCGAACTCCGCGGCGAGCCTGCACTGCATGCCGAAGTCGGCGCCGTGTTCGGCGGGGGCGTGGCCGCCCGTGCAGACCTCCACGGGCCCGTCCCAGTGCTTCCGGACATTTTCCAGCCAGAAGCGGGTGTAGTCGTTCATGGCGCCGATGTACCACGCCGTGAAGTCGAGCCAGGCGCGGTCATTCGGCGCGGCGTCGCGCAGGAAGGGTTTTACGGCGTCGAATCCGGCGTGGGCGGTGCCCCATGCGGCGTTGAGGCCGGCGACGGACGCGTACTTCTCCGAGAGGAAGCGGCGCAGGTCGGCGACGGCGAAGGGGTCGCCCGCCCAGAAGCCGCCGTGGGTGTGGTAGTCGCCATACACGCTGGCGGTCCAGTCATTGCCGGAGGCGGGATAGATGGCCTCGCCGTAGTTGCCCGTGATGCCGAGGAGGATGGAGTCAATGACGCCGGTGTCCCGGTAGTGTTCGCAGAAGGCGGCAATGAACCGGGCGAGATGCCCGCGCATTTCGGGGCTCCAGAGGGAGGCGATGTCCGACTCCTCGCCGTGCTCGAGGCAGACGTAGCCCTGGAAGCCCTCCTTCCTGTAGAACCAGTCCGGCAGGCTGTACGCCGAGCCGCAGATGAGGAAGGGCACCCATTTCAGCCCGTGCCGCCGGTAGATCTCCACATAGCGGTCGTAGACGGACCAGTCGTAGCGGCCCGGCTCGGGCTCGCAGAGGTTCCAGCGGACATAGCCCTCGTGGCTGGTGACCCCGACGGATTTCATGGTGGCCGCGACGGCCTCCAGGGCGCGGGCCTGGTTCGCCGCGTCGGACAGGCTGCCGGGGTCGAAACCGCCGATGATGACGCGCTTGCCCGCGCCCGCGCGGACGCGTTGCACGGGACGTGCTGGGTTGGCGGTGACGGTCCCTTTCTCGCGGTCCTCCGGGGCGGCGCTGAGGACGACGGCGCGCTTGACGGAGAGGCGCACGCCGCCCAGGCGGAAGTCCGCGCCGAGGTTCTGGCGTCCGGCAAAGGCCGGGGCGCGCAGTTCGTAGACCGCGCGCCGCCACTTGCCGCTCCCGGTCATCACGCCGCTCCACTGCTCCTCCGCCCCGGCATAGCGCGCGGGGACGTCCTCGCCGTTGCGGCTGTCGTACTCAAGGGTGATGCGGCCGCCGGGGCTGTCGTCGAGGTATTCGATCTCGACCCACACGGGGCCGTCGCCAACAGGCTTTTCCCCCTCCACGGCAAAGTAGAGATACATGGCGGCGGGCTGGCTGTCGGGCCGCAGGGTGGCGCAGGGATGGCCCGCGCGACGGGCCGCAGTGAAGCAGCCGTCCGCGCCGTCGAGGAGGGTCAGACCCTCCGCTACGGGACCGTCCCCGGTCATGCGCCACGCGGCGGCGGACTCCGCCGCGGCCCCAAAGCCGAAGCAGGCCAGCGCCGCGCACAGCGCGCAGACAGTTCGGAGGAAGGCATCGGAGGAAAGGGATTTCATGGCACACCCTCCTGCGGTTGTCCGGCGTGTCCGGTTACGGGGCGGGCGTTCCGCGCCTCAGTGGTGCATCCACTTTCCGCCCTTCATGGTGAGCCAGGTGGCGAGCAGGTGCTCGATGACGCCGAAGGCGTCCTCGACGGGGCCGTATTCGTCCGCCGTGCTGGGCAGGAGGACGCCGATGTCCACCGCTTCGATGAGGCGGCCGCCGCCCATGCCGGCGATGCCGACGGTCTTGGCGCCGCATTCGCGGGCCGCCGCGACGCCGCGAATGATGTTCTCGCTGTTGCCGCTGACGGACATGGCGAAGACCACGTCGCCGGGGCGCAGGAGGACCTTGAGCTGGTTGGCGAAGATGTTCTCGAAGCAGCTGTCATTGCCGAGGGCGGTGACGGACGAGGCGTTGTCCGTGAGGCAGTAGGCGCGGAAGGCGGGTTTGCCCTCCAGGGTCGCGCCGACGACCAGGTCGTTGACCCAGTGGGAGGCCGTGGCGGCGCTGCCACCGTTGGCGATGAAGTAGAGGGCGTTGCCGTGGGTGCGGGCGTTGTCGAGAAGTTCCGCGACGGCGGCGAGGCGGTCGGCGGAGGCGGAGGCGCACACCTCCATCACGCGGGCGAAGTAGCGGCGGGAGTACTCCTGAAAAGAGCCGGATTCCTGGAACATTTTGGCCATGAGGTGCATGGGGCGGGGTCCTTCGTTGGGGGTGTTTCTGTCAATTCAACGGGTTATTTCTGCGCCGCCTGGTAGTCGGCCAGCAGATCGTCAAAACGTTTGAGAATGGGGAGCTGCTGCGTGCATTCCTCCTCGCAGCGGCCGCAGCGGACGCAGGGCTCCAGCAGCTTCCCCACGTCGGGGGTCCACCAATGCCAGCGCATCTGGTCGAGGGCGGCCTGCGGCCCGTCGAGCAGGCGGCGGTTGTAGGCCTCCATGAGGCGGACCACCGGCACGTCCGCCGGGCAGTCGGCGCAGTAGCCGCACTGGGTGCAGAAGTCGCGGTA
>JAKPUV010001064.1 GCA_029554925.1 Candidatus Hydrogenedentota bacterium
CCGCCGAACGCGCCGGGCGCTTCACCGGGGGCAATGTCCACGGCGAGGTCGCCGACGGCCCAGGGGGCCTCCGCGGGGCCAAAGCGCAGCCCGGACACCCGGCCGCGCAGCGCGAGGGCGTCCAGCACGGGGGACCCGCCGCGCCATGCGGCGGCCAGTTCGCCCCCCTCCACGTTCACCGAGGAAAACGCCACGGGAAGGAAGGACCCGGCCAGCTTCCCCCACTCGGGGCGGTTGAGCGCCAGCCGCGCGACGGAGGCGCGGAGTTCCCGGTCCCCGCCGACGGTGCGCGTCTCCAGGGAGAGGTCTGCGGCGTCCCCGGCCTCCGGGCTGTCATAGCGGAGCGACGCCGACACACCGTCGGCGCGCAGGCCGGCGGAGAAGGCGGCCTTCTCGCGCAGGCCCGTGAGCCCGGCGAGCGTCTCGCACCCCCGCTCCAGGATCATGTCGCCGTCCAGCCCCGCCTCGCCGGAATACGCGGTGGACGAGGCGAGCGCGACATCGGCCTTCAGCCCGTTGAGCTGAAGCCGCACGCCGCCATGTCCCGACACGGACACCGTGCCCCCGGTCACCTGGACGCGCCGGGGCACAAAACGCTCAATGTTCCAGCCGCTGGAGGGCTGCGCCAAAAAGCGCAGCAGAAAGTCGTAGTTGGCCGCGCCGTCGTCGGCCCGCACCAGCGACAGGGTCGGCCGGCGCACGGTGAGGCCGCCGAACCACCGGCCCTGCTCCGGGGAAAACGCCAGATCCATCTCCTCCGCCGTAAGCAGAAACGGCAGGGAGACGGCGGGGTCGCGGACGCTCAGTTGCGTGACGCGCGCCCCGGTGCCGTCCACATGGAGATGCCCCCAAACCCGGCCGCCGAGGAAGTCCCCGGCCAGCTTGAAGGCCGCCCGGTGGGGAAGTCCCCCCATCCACGCCGCCCCGGCGAGCAGGGCAAGCACAAGCAGCACGCGGAAGACGCGCCGACGCGGCCGCGCCGGGGATTCGGTGCGTTTGTCAGGGGCCGGAGTCGGATCCATACGCCCTCGCTTCCGGGGTTCAGCCGCGCAGCGCGTCCACGGCGGCGCGGATCGCGCGGATGTGGTCCGGCCCCGTGCCGCAGCAGCCGCCGATGATGCCCGCGCCCGCCGCGGCCAGCACGGGAACGTTCGCGGCCATGATCTCCGGCGTCTCGGGGTACTCGATGCGCCCGTCGGGGTGCTGGAGGGGCCGCCCGGCGTTCGGGTGCGCGATGATCGGCGTGTCCGGCGCGGCGGCGCGCAGGGCGGCCACCACCCCGGCCATCTCCGCCGAGCCCAGGCTGCAGTTCGCACCGAGGATGTGCGCCCCGGCGGCGAGCATCTCCTCCGCCATCTGCTCCGGGCTGACGCCCATCATGGTCCGCCAGCCCGCGTCGGTTTTCCGGTCAAAGGTGAACGACGCCACGACCTCCAGGCCCGTGTTCTCCCGGACCGCGCGCACGGCGATGCCCGCCTCGTCCACGGCGGACATGGTCTCCACCGTCACGGCGTCCGCGCCGCCCTCTTCCAGCGCCACGGCCTGCGCGCGGAAGGCGTCGTACAGCTCCTCCTCCGTGACATCGCCCATCATCAGCAGTTTGCCCGTGGGCCCCATGGAGGCCATCACATGGCGGTCCGGCCCGGCGGCTCCGCGCGAGAGCCGCGCCGCCGCGCGGTTCAGCTCCGCCACGCGCCCGTCCAGCCCGAAATGCGAAAGCTTGAACCGCGTGCCGCCGAAGCTGTTCGTCATGACGATGTCGGCGCCCGCCTCCGCGTACACCGCCGCGATGGCGCGCACATCGTCCGCATGCTCCACGCACCACAGTTCCGGACATTCACCCGGTTGCATGCCCTTCGCCACCAGAAAGGAGCCCCAGGCCCCGTCCGACACCAGCACCCGGCCGGCGGCCGTCTCTTCGCGCATCGTCTTCATGATGGTCCTTTTCCTTTGCATGAAACAGGCCGCCCCGCGGCCCGGAGGAAACAGTGTACACCGCCCCCCCCGCCCAAACCCAACGCGGGGCCGCTGGCGCGCGGGGCGGGTTGCTTGGTACACTGTGGACAGTCGCGCCGCGCGGTGGCGCGGGCGTCCGGTGGCGTCCGCGGCCGCGCGGCCAGAAGAGGGAAAAGACCATGCGCAAGGGTATCGTGATTTTCGGAATGTGCGCCTCCGCGGCGTTCGCAATGGCGCTCGCCGGGTGCGGGAAGGCGGCGGAGAAGGCCTCGGAAAAGGTCGCGGAGAAGACGCTGGAGAAGGCGGTCTCCGTGGACGGCGGCAGCGCAAAGGTGGACATCAACAGCCAGACGGGCGAGGTGAAGGTGTCGGGCACCGACGCGGAGGGCGCGCAGTTCAACGTCACCTCCGGCGGCGGGGACTCCGGGAGCTTCACCATGACCCAGACCACCGAGGGCGGCGGCACGGTCGCCATCCAGAGCGGTGAGGGCACGAAGGTGCCTGCGGACTTCCCGAAGGACGTTCCCCTCTACGACGGGCTGGCGGTGCTGCAGGCCATGTCGGACACGGCCTCCGGCATGTTCAACGTCACGGGCGGCGTGGCCGCCGCGCCGGACGCCGTCATGGCCTTCTACAAGGAGAAGACGGCGGCGCAGGGCTGGACGGAGACCATGTCCATGAACGCCGGCGACATGCAGACCCTCATGTGCGAGAAGGACGACCGCGCCCTCTCCGTCATGGTGTCCAAGGACGGCGAGAAGGCCACCCTGTCCGTCAGCGTGTCCAAGCAGTAGGCGCCGCCCGCCCTCAGCGGATGACGTACTGTCCCGTGGCTGCCAGGGGGCACTTGACGACCACGCGGCGCTTTTCGGCGTCGTGGGTCCAGTCGGTCCCCTCGGCGAGGGGGGCGCCGTCGCGGGTGACGGAGGCCGGCTTGGCGTCAACCAGCACGCGGAGCACGTGCGGCTTCGCCACGCCCTCCAGCTTCACGGAGACGCCCTGGTCCTTCTTCACCGTCACAGTGAGCTGGCCGGGGTTGTCCGTGTGGTGGACCGTGAAGCGGCTGTCGGCGGCGGGGTAGATGTTGAGGGCGAGCATGCCCTCCCAGTCTTTCGCGCCGATGCCGGTGTAGTCGCGGCGGACGTTCATGGGGAGAATAGCGCCGTCGCGCACGTACACGGGGTACTCGTCCATGGGGAAGTTGCGCGTGAAGGTCTTGGGGCCCTCGATGACTTCGGCGTCGTTGAACCAGTAGCGCCACTTCCCGGCCGGCAGGACGACCTCGGACGTCTCGGAGTCGCGGTAGATCGGCGCGACGAGGAGGTCGTCGCCGAAGAGGTAATGGTACTTGCCCTTGTCGAGGGGCCGCATGAGGGGTTTGCCGCCGCGGTGGGCCTCCACCGTGTGGCTGTACATGTAGGGGACCAGCTCCGAGTGCAGCCAGGAGTATTCGCGGACGACCTCCAGCTCCAGGGGGGAGCGCATCCACATGCGGCGCTCGCCGTGGCCGCCGTTGAGGAACAGCCCGCAGAAGGTGGAGAACTGCGCCCAGCGGATGTAGAGGTTGGCGGGGATGGGCTCCTTGCCGTGGTACCCGGCGATGTCGGACCCGACGATGTTGTAGCCGATCTTCGCGCTGCCGAGGATGCAGGTGAGGGCGCGCTCCAGACCCCGGGACTCGTAGTCCCAGGTGTGCTGGTTGTCGCCGACCCAGTTCACCGGCGAGGCGTTCAGGGGCGCGAAGCCCTCGGGGTGCGCCTTGGGGAGCACGCTGTCCAGCGCGCGGCCCAGGGTGACGAACTCGGGGTTCTGCGTGAGGCCGTGGGTGTACTCGTCGCGGTAGTAGTGGTCCATGTAGCCGCGCATGGTCATGAGGCCGCCGTGGGTCTTCGCGTAGGGGAAGGGAACCTTGCCCTTCCACGTCCCGAAGTAGGTGGCCGTGCCGTCGAGCTTCCAGCCGTCGAGCCCCCAGTCGAAAACCTGCTGCTGCATGCCGCGCCACCAGGCCATCGCCTGCGGGTTGGTGTAGTCAATGAGCCCGCCCTTCCCCTTCCACCACTTGATCTCGCCCGTGTCGGCGAGATAGCCCTTGTTCTTCGCCTCCTCGTACCAGGAGCGGGAGTCCTTGACGGCCGTGTCCTTGCTCTCGCTGTCCACGAAGCAGGTCATCCACAGCACCACGCGCACCCCCCGGTCCTTGATGGACTTGAAGAACTCCCCGGGATTCGGGAAGAGGTTCTGGTCCACCTCGAAATCGTTGTAGCGCAGGGACCACGGGCTGTCAATGAGGACGGCGCCCACGGGGAA
>JAKPUV010001067.1 GCA_029554925.1 Candidatus Hydrogenedentota bacterium
GGACAAGTATTGCAAGTGCGACTCCATGTACTTTAAGATTACGGGGTTTGCCACCCGCCGCAAAGGGCGGATTCGCGCCGTCTGTTCCGCGGTTGTCGCCGTGTCCGACGGCTTGCCCCTCATCCTCGACTGGCAGGAGAAAACGCTTGGCTCGTAAGCCGGAAACATGGTGCATTCTCCAGGCGGGAACCGGCGGCGTTTCCTGGTGGCGTTTCGGGCTTTCCCCCGCCGGCACCTCCGTGCCCCTCGCATCGGGATCCCTGCGAGGCGATTTCCACGAGGGCGACGCCCTGGCCGCCGCCCTGAAGTCGCTTGCCGACGAGCGGGGCCTTGGGGGCGACCGCATCGTTTCCGTGCTGCCCCGCCACGACCTCACCACGCGCATCCTGACCCTGCCCACCCACGACCGCGCCGAAATCGCCAGCATGCTCCGCTTCAGCGCCGAGGAGTTCGTGCCCTTCAGCGCCGCAGAGCTCATCATCGACCAGGCGGTCCTGCGCGAACTGCCTTCCGGCGAGTCCACGGTCTTCGCCGTGCTCGCGCACCAGGACATTGTGAACCGGCACCTGGCCCTCCTGGCCGCGGCCGGCCTGGAGCCGGAGCAGATCCTCCTCAGCACGGCCTGCCTCGTCAGCGCCGCCGCGTCGCGCGGCGCCATCGGCGCGGGCCGCCACGCGCTTGTCTATCTCGCCCCCGGCGGCCTCGAAATCGCCGTGCTCGACCGCGGCCGCCTCGTCTACAGCCGCGGCACCCAGTCCTCCCAGGACTGGGAATCCCTCGCCCGGAACCCGGAAGCCGTGCAGGGCGGCGGGCTGCTCGCCGAGAGCGGGGCCGAGGAGCTTGCCGCCGAAATCCGCGGCACCCTTTCCGCCTACCGCCGCGAGTCCGAGGACGGCGAGGGCGTGGATACGGTCTTTCTCGCCGCCGACGGGGCCGGTCTCGCCCCGCTGTGCGCCGCTGTCGGCGCCGCCCTCGGGCGCGAATGCCTGCCTTTCCCCGCCGCGCCCGACGGCGCCTCCGCCCCGCTGGCCGAGGGGGCCCTGCTCACCGCGCGCGGCGGCGCCCCCGTCGTCATCAGCCTCCTGCCCGAACGCATGGTGGAAAAGCGCCGGGCGCTGGGGGCGCGGCGCGCGGCCCTTCATGTGGCGGCCTTTGCCGTGCTGATTTTCCTCGGGCTCGGACTCCTGCGCTGGCAGGCCGTGTCGCAGCGCCAGAAGGTCCTGGACGAGTTCCGCGCGAAGCTCATGCAGATGGCCCCCAACGCCGAGGGCATCCGGGAGAAACGGGAGCAGCTCGGGATCCTCCGCCGTCAGGTCGACCACAAGGGCTCCATCATCGAGCAGCTGGCCACCGTGGTGGACGCCGTCCCCGCGGAGCGCGCCAACATCACCCGGATCACCCTGGACCGGCAGGCGGGCATCAGCCTCTGGGGGCGCGCCAAGTCCGTGAACGACGTCGCCGAGTTCGCGCAGAACCTGCGAAACAAGGCGGCGGCCGAGGCGCTCTCCTTCTTTTCCCACGCCCACAGCCTCTACGAGCAGCAGGTGGACGAACGGGGACAGCAGGTCTTCTCCTACCAGATCGAGGTCCCCCTCACCGATGAGAAGGAGGAAGATGGCGGTCTTTGAGAAAATCAGCGCCCTTTGGGCGGGCCT
>JAKPUV010000307.1 GCA_029554925.1 Candidatus Hydrogenedentota bacterium
GGGCAGGGGTGCGTCTCCACGTTCACGGAGAAGGGGTGCTCCGTCTGCGGGGCCGGGTACTCGTAGCGGAAGTAGTTGACCAGCTCCTCCACGCGCACGGCGTCCGGCGGGGGCAGCGTACCCTGCGTCAGAAAGCGCCGCACGTTCGCGTAGGACGCCGTGTCCACGTCCACCCCGAAGGTGGACAGGGGCGCGTCCGCCACTCGGGTGAAGGGGTTCTCCGAAATCGGCGCATAGGACTCCGACCCCGGCGCGGGCACCGGCCGGTTCCAGTAGAAGCGGCGGTCCAGGCCGTCCTTCGGCGAGAGGTAGCCCAGCGCCTGCAGCTGGTCGCGCACTTCGGCGGGCACCTGCGCGGCGGGGGCGGCGGACTGCGCCTTCGCCTCGTTCGACGCGGGCACGCCCCAGGAATCGCTCTCGTCCGCCGCCACAAAAGCCTCAACCTTGTCCGTGAAGTCGGCCTTGACGTTCAGCTGGCTGCGCTGCTCGACGAAGGCGGGCGGGGCGGCGGGGGCGGAAAGGGGCGTGTCGGCAATGCGGAGCTTCCCGCCGATTTCCACGTTTTGCAGGTTCCCGGTTGCATACTCCACCTGCGGGAGGGGCGCTGCGGCGGGGGTGTCACCCTTCGGTGCTTCCCCGGTGGCCGAACCCTCGTCTATTTCGACAAACGCCCCGGGCTTGTCCGTGAACTCGGCGCGAATGTTCTGCTGGGTGGGCTGGGCGGTGAATTCGGGCTGCTCCTTCTCGCCCACGGCGGGCTGGGTGGCGTCGGGCGGATACATCGAGCGAAAGTCCTCGCCCCAGAGGCGGTGGTTGTCGAACTCTCTAGGCTCGGCCAACTGGTCCACCAGCGCGGGCTGGGCGGGCGCCTCCTCCTCTCTGGAGACCGCCGAGGCATCCGTTCCCGGGGTTGTCCGGGCTACGTAGGACCCACGCGCCCCACCACGGGTCCTGGTGAGCGGGGGAATCAGTACGGCACCGATCGCAACGATCAGCCCTGTGTAAAAGGCAAGGCGCAGGACCAGTCTTCCATGCCGGAAGGGGGCCCGCACGGGGGCCCTTATGGGGGCGGGTTCAGCGGCTTCCAGCACGGCGGCGCGCTGTTCGGGCGTGAGGGCGGGGGCGTCCTCTTCGGCCAGCGCGCCCGTGAGCAGGGTGGCGGCGGCGCGGATCTCTTCGACTTCGGCGCGCGCGTCGGGGTTTTCCTCCAGGAAGCGCTCCACGGCGGCGCGCTCCTCGTCTGTGACCTCGCCCAGCGCGTATGCGGTGAGGAGGGGGTCGTCTTTCGTGATGTTCATGGTGTCGCTCCTCAGGCCTGCGGGACGGCGGGGGCCGCCGCGTCCGCCAGGCGTTGGCGTGCCGTTTTCAGTCCCGTGTGGATCAGATATCCCACGTTCGAGACGCTCAACCCCGTGATCCGGCTGATTTCCTCGTAGGACAGGGCGTCCTGAAACTTCAGCCGGAGCACCTCCTGCTGTTTGGGGGGCAGCCCCCCGATCAGGGCGTCGGCCCGCGAGCGGGCCTCGGCCCGCTCCGCCGACGCCGACGGCGGCGCCTCCCTGCCGGGCAGGGACGCCGCGGTGTGGTCATCCAGGGCAACCATGC
>JAKPUV010001078.1 GCA_029554925.1 Candidatus Hydrogenedentota bacterium
TCATTGCTGCGTCATCTCTCCGTTGGATGCCTCCGCGCAGTACACCACGGCCCCGTAGCCCACGACCCGGGCCGTGTCCCCGAACGCCTCCGCGCTCGTGGCATGGCGCAGCACAACCCCGCGCGCCGCGCCCCGCCGGACGGCGCAGGCCATCGCCGCGGCCACTGCCGCGCCGCCGCACAGCGCCCGCTCCATCCCGGCGGCCCACAGACGGGACGGATCCAGGGAGGCCACCGCGTCCAGGGTCGCACGGTCCACCGTCCGCGCCGCGTCAAGGCTGAGGTAGTGGGACAGGTCCGTGGAGGCGACCACCACATCCCCGGCCTCCAGAAGATCCGCCAGGGCGGATCCGAAAACAGCATGCTCCGGCCCGGCGTGGCCGCCGAAAAGCACCGGAAGCACGCGTGCGCCGGGAAAGGCCGCCTGAACGAAGGGGAGCTGCGTCTCCAGGCAATGCTCCTCCTTGTGGGGCTCCCCGCCCGCATCGCCAAACCGGCGGCGAACATCGCCGGCAAGCTCCGTGTCCACCCCGACAAGGCCCAGCGGCGTCTCAAACCGGTCAAAGTCACCCATTGCGGGCCCGGGAAAGCGGTACTGGTGCGAACACCCCAGCAAGACCACCCGCCGCGGCTTCCCGTTCCGGAGGGCGGCGAAGCACACGCCGGCGGTGGGGCCGGAGTAGACATACCCCGCATGGGGCGACACGCCCACGCCCACATCGGCGAGGGGAGCCCCCGCGCCTCTTTCAAGATACCCGGCCACCTCCTCCGCCAGCGCGGAGGGGTTGGCCGTATAGAATGTGCCGGCTACGGCCGCCCTGCGTGTGCGCATCTGGATGGACCTCCTCCCGGGCCGCGCGGCGCTCAACCCGTTGCGTTTTTCAGGGTCTCCACCGCCTCCAGATAGGAATGGTGCCTGAAAATGTACGATCCGGCGACCAGGACATTCGCCCCGGCCTCAACAACCTGCCTGGAGGTGGTCTCGTCTATGCCGCCGTCCACCTCCAGATCCCGGTCGCCCAGCATGGCCCGCAGGTTCTCGATCTTCCGGAGCATGTCCGCAATGAAGGACTGGCCGCCAAACCCGGGATTCACCGACATCACCAGCACCATGTCGCAGTCGTTGGCCAGGTATTCCAGCTCGTCCTCCGAGGTGCCCGGATTCAGCACCAGCCCCGCCCGGCA
>JAKPUV010001079.1 GCA_029554925.1 Candidatus Hydrogenedentota bacterium
TCATTGCTGCGTCATCTCTCCGTTGGATGCCTCCGCGCAGTACACCACGGCCCCGTAGCCCACGACCCGGGCCGTGTCCCCGAACGCCTCCGCGCTCGTGGCATGGCGCAGCACAACCCCGCGCGCCGCGCCCCGCCGGACAGCGCAGGCCATCGCGGCGGCCACCGCCGCGCCGCCGCACAGGGCGCGGTCCATCCCGGGGCCGCTCAGACGGGACGGGTCCAGGGAAACCATCGCGTCCAGAGTCGCGCGGTCCATCGCCCGCGCCGCGTCAAGGCTGAGGTAGTGGGACAGGTCCGTGGAGGCGACCACCACGTCCCCGGACTCCAGCAGGTCCGCCAGGGTGGCCCCGAAAACAGCATGCTCCGGCCCGGCATGGCCGCCGAAAAGCACCGGAAGCACGAGCGCGCCGGGAAAGGCAACCTGAACGAAGGGGAGCTGCGTTTCCAGACAGTGCTCCTCCTCATGGGGCTCGGCCCCCGCGTCCCCAAACCGGCGGCGGATATCGGCGGCAAGCGCCGTGTCCACCGCCGCAAGGCCCAGCGGCGTCTCGAACTGGTCAAAATCGCCCAGCGCGGGCCCGGAAAAGCGGTACCGGTGCGAACACCCCAGCAGGACTACCCGCCCTGGCTTCCGGTTCCGGAGGGCGGCGAAGCACACCCCGGCGGTGGGGCCGGAGTAGACGTAGCCCGCATGGGGCGACACGCCCACCCCCACGTTGGCGAGAGCCGCCCCCGCGCCCGTTTCGAGATACCCGGCCACCTCCTCCGCCAGCGCGGAGGAGTTGGCCGTGTAGAATGTGCCGGCTACGGCCGCCCTGCGTGTGCGCATCTGGATGGACATCTCCCGGGTCGCGCGACGCTCAACCCGTTGCGTTTTTCAGGGTCTCCACCGCCTCAAGATAGGAATGGTGCCGGAAAATGTACGATCCGGCGACCAACACATTCGCCCCGGCCTCGACGACCTGCCGGGAGGTGGTCTCGTCTATGCCGCCGTCCACCTCCAAGTCCCGGTCGCCCAGCATGGCGCGCAGATTCTCGATCTTGCGAAGCATGTCCGCAATGAAAGACTGGCCGCCAAACCCCGGGTTCACCGACATCACCAGCACCATGTCGCAGTCGTTGGCCAGGTATTCCAGCTCGTCCTCCGAGGTGCCCGGATTCAGCACCAGCCCCGCCCGGCATCCCAGGTCCTTGATGCGCCGCAGCAGCCGGTGCGGGTGCCGGGTCGCCTCGGCGTGGAAGGTGATGATGTCCGCACCCGCCTCCGCAAAGTCCTCCACATAGTCCTCGGGACGGTCAATCATCAGGTGGACATCCATCGGC
>JAKPUV010001089.1 GCA_029554925.1 Candidatus Hydrogenedentota bacterium
TGACCCACACCCGCGTGCGCCAGTCGCACGCGCCGACATGGAGCCGGACCCGCTTTCCCGACCATTCGGCGCACGCCGGCACCTCAAAGGCGCGGCGGTACCATACGTTGCGGATGAAGCCCGTGCGGCCCAGGCCCGACAGCGCGCTCTCGCGGCAGAAGGGCACCGTGATCCTGTCGGGGTACGCGGCGTCGCCGAGGTATTCCGCCTCATTGTCGTCCGTCTCCGCGAACTCCCACTCCCCGTTCAGGGTCATCCACGCGCCCCGCATCATGTCCGGCCGCGGATGCTCGGCCCGCGGCGGCTCCGCGGCCCCGCACACCCCCGCGCCCAGAACGAGCGTCGCCACCATCCCTGCCAAAACGTGCTGAGTCATGTCCCTGGTGTCCTTCTGTTTGGGCCCGCAGGCCGCCGTTCGCCCGACCGCCCTAGAATACCACAGCGTCCGGCGGAAAAATCCCGCCCGTTTTTCGCCCCCTGCTTGTCCGCGCGGTGGGGGATGGTCTACCATGGCGGGACAGGCGCGGCGGGCGGGTTAACTCCGCCGCGCGGGAGCTTTTCCTCATGAGACACGGAGCCCGGTTTTCATTTCTTGCGGCGTGCCTGCTGCTGGCGGCGGGGGTGTGCGGGGCGGAGAGCCTCGCGGAGAAGTCGCTGGGGAAACTTGCGGCGACGCCGGAGCCCTGCGCGGAGGCGGTGGACTTCATTGTCTGCGCGGATCCGCAGCCGGGGGGCATGCTGGGGACGCCGCAGGTTTTCCTGGACATGATCCAGGAGTGGAACGCACTGAAGCCGGACTTTGTGGTCTGCGCGGGCGACATGATCATGGGCGGGCCGCCCGCCGAGGTGGGGCCCATGTGGGACGAGTTTCTGGGCAATGTCGCCGCCCTCGACGCGCCCTTCTTCCCCGTGGCGGGGAACCATGACACGATGAACACGGACCCGGAGGTGCTGCGGGTGTACGAGGAGCGGGTCGGCCCGTTCAACTACACCGTGCGCCGGGGGAACGTGGAGTGCGTCGTGCTGAACACGGAGGAGCCGGGCGACCCGGACGGGTTCAGCGCGACGCAGCGGGAGTGG
>JAKPUV010001096.1 GCA_029554925.1 Candidatus Hydrogenedentota bacterium
CACCAGCGTGTCCACCACGCCGTCCCGCCGGTAGGTTCCAACCACCGCTGTGACCTTCATCGCGCGCGCTTCCCGTGCCGGTTCCGTCAGCCCGGCATAGGATAGCAGGAAGCGCGCCGCCCGGCGCAATCCGCCCCCGCAGAGCCGGGGTGCCGCCCGGCTGCGGGGAAAAGGTGGCGGGCTACACGCGCCTTTCGGCGCGGCCCTCGTGGAGGGCCACCCAGTGGTGGGCGCGGGCGGCGAGGCTTTCGTCGTGGGTCACGAGAACCAGCGTGACGTTTTCGGCGGCGTTCAGCTCCCAGAGGAGCTCGACGATTTCGCGGCCTGTCTTCTCGTCGAGGTTGCCGGTGGGCTCGTCGGAGAGGACGATGGCGGGCTTGTTGAAGAGGGCGCGGGCGATGGCGGCGCGCTGCTGCTCGCCGCCGCTGAGCTTGCCGGGCTTGTGGGTCATGCGGTCGCGCAGGCCGACGCGCTCGAGGAGCTCCTCGGCGCGGGGGCGGCAGGCGCGGACCGTCTTCCCCTTGCAGAGGGCGGGCATCATGACGTTTTCGAGGGCCGTGAACTCGGGGAGCAGGTGGTAGAACTGGAAGACGAAGCCGACCTCGCGGTTGCGGATGGCGTTGACCTTGGACGCGGCCATGCGGTGGAGGGGCTCTCCGCGGAAGAAGACCTCGCCGTCCGTGGGCCGGTCGAGGGAGCCCATGATGTGGAGCAGGGTGCTCTTGCCCGCGCCGGAGGCGCCGCTGATGGCCATGATGCCGCCGACGGGGACCTCGAGGTCCACGCCGCGCAGGATTTCAAGCGTGCGCTCGGCGTCGCGGAAGACCTTGCGGACGCCGCGGCATTCAATGAGGTTGGGCGCGGCGTCACTCATAGCGCAGGGCGTCCACGGGGTTGAGCCGGGCGGCGCTCCACGCGGGGTAGAGCGTGGAGAGGAAGGTGAGCGCCACGGCGGAGACGGTGATCCAGAAAATGTCGAAGGGCACCACGGCGACGGGGATGCCGTCGAAGTAGTAGATGGTGCTGTTGAACAGGTCGATGCCGAAGAGCCCGGCGACGAACTCGGCGACGGGGTTGATGTTGTGGGCGAGGAGCGTGCCCGCGACGACGCCGATGACGGTGCCGCCGACGCCGATCATGAGGCCCTCGAGCACGAAGAGGCGCAGGATGGACCAGCTGCTGCTGCCGAGGGTGCGCAGGATGCCGATGTCGCGCCGCTTCTCCATGACGATCATGATGAGGGTGCTGGTGATGTTGAAGGCCGCCACCAGGATGATGAAGACCAGGATGATGAACATCGCCAGCTTCTCCTGCTTGAGCGCCTCGAAGAAGGCCTCCTGGTTCTGGTACCAGGTCTCGGCGCGGTAGGGCAGGGCCTCCTCGACCCGGTTCGCCACGGCGTCCGCCAGGAAGGGGTCGGTGAGTTTCAGGTGGATGCCATCGGCGCCCGGACGGCCCGTCAGCATCTCCGCCGTCTGAATGTCCACAAAGGCGTAGAGGCTGTCGAAGTCGGACATCTTCGCCTGCGAGATGCCGCTGACGGTGAGGTAGACCTGGTTGCCCGGGCGCACGCCGAAGGGGGTGACGGTGGGCTTGTCGGTGATGACGCCGACCTCGGAGCCGACGCGCGCGCCGATGCGGTGGGCCAGCCGGTACCCCAGCACCACCTCCTTCTCGCCGGGCAGCTTCCCGGCGCCGAACATGCGCCCGCCCTCCTTCGTGAGGTTGCGCTCGAGGTCGGTGACCTCCGCCTCCAGCGCCGGGTCCACGCCAAGGATGATGGCGCCGGTGGTGTCGCGGCCCATCTTGAGCAGCCCCTCCACCTGCGTGATGGGCCCCGCGGCCAGCACCTCGGGGCAGGCGGCGCGCACCTCGTTGATCACCGAAGAGTAGTCGTCCATGCGCTGTCCGGCGGGCAGCACGACGGTGACGTGGGCGCGGTTGCCGATGATGGTCTCGCGCAGGGCGATGTCAAAGCCCGTCATCACGCTCATCACGACGATGAGCGCGATGACGCCGACGCTCACACCCGCCACCGAGATGAGGGTGATCAGGCTAATGAAGCGCGTCTTGCGCTTGCCCCGGAGATACCGGGACGCCGCATACCATTCAAACCGCAAGGGAAAGGTCCTTTTCCACGTCCCGCACCAGGGCCCCGAAAGGCACGGCGTCCAGCGACGCCAGAAGCCTCGGGGCCGCGCCCAGGTCCATCCGGGACGTGACGGGGTTGGGCACCGCCACGCAGTATAGGGAAGCCGCCCGCGCGGCGGCAACCCCCTTGGGGGAGTCCTCCAGGGCGAAGGCCGCGCGCGCGTCCACCCCCAGTGTATCCAGCGCGGCCAGATAAAGTTCCGGCGACGGCTTCACCCGCGCCACCTCGTCGCCGCAGACCAGCGCGTCGAACTGCGGCAGCAGCCCCAGCCGCTCCAG
>JAKPUV010001104.1 GCA_029554925.1 Candidatus Hydrogenedentota bacterium
CGTCGCGCGTGCAGGCCGGGCCGCTGCGGGCGGCCCGCATGAGCTTCGCGCGGCGGCGGGCGTATTCCCTCTCCTCGCGGCGGTAGCGCTCCAGGGTCTCCGGCCCGGGGTTCACCACCACGACGCCCCGGGAGCCGTCCACAATGACCAGGGACTTCGGGGCGACATGGCCGCTGAGGTGGGCGGCGCCGGTGACGGCGGGGATGCCCAGGGCGCGCGCGAGGATGGCGGAGTGCGAGGTGACGCTGCCCGCGTCCAGGGCGAGCCCGCGGGTGTGCTCCATGTCCATGCTCGCCGTGTCCGACGGCGTGAGTTCACGGGCGACAATGACGCAGGGGCCGGGCAGCGACTTGAGGTCGGGGTGCTCCTGGTCAAGAAGGCGCCGCTGCAGGCGGTCCGCCACGTCCCGCAGGTCGGCGGAGCGCTCGCGGAGCTGGGGGTCGTCCAGGGACTCCATGAGCCCGGCGTAGTGCCGGGCCACGCCCGCGAGGATGTGCTCGACGTTTTTCACCTCGTCGAAGAGGCGCCGCCGGATCTCTTCGTGGATGGTCTGGTCGTCCAGGAGCAGGAGGTGCGCCTGGAAGATGTCGGCGTGGTGCTTGCCGATCTTCTCGGTGGTCTGGAGGTGGAGGCGCTGCAGGTCCTCGCGGGTGCGGGCGACGGCCTCCTTGAAGCGGTCCCACTCCCCCTCGGGGCTCTCCACGTCGTACTCCGGCGCCTCCACCTGCCGCTTGGAAAACGGCAGGGCGGGGGCGATGGCGATGCCGGGCGAGACGCCCAACCCTTGGAAGACTGTTTCCATGCCTACTCCCTGACCTGGGCGTCCGTCTTGATCTCGCCGAAGCCCGTGGCGAAGACATGGCGGACCGCGGCGAGGGCCTCCTCGGCGTCGGGGCCGCTGCAGATCACGCGGAGACGGCTGCCCTGGGCCGCGCCCAGCGTGAGCAGGCCCATGATGCTCTTGGCGTTCACCGTGTCGCCCCGGAAATGGATGTAGACATCGCTCTGGAACTTGAGCGTGGTCTGGACGAGCGCGGCCGCGGGGCGCGCGTGGATGCCCAGGGGGTTCACCACCATGACTTCGGCGCTTGTTTCCGACATGTACTCCGCTCTCCGCCGGCCTTGCCGTTCCTGCAACCGCTAAACCTCGTCAAACGTCATCCGGACATCCAAAGTGAACCGCCCGCCGTCCCCCGGCGCCAACGGCCAGCAGGGGACCAGCACGCAGCCCTGGTGCACGCGCTCCTGCCCCCCCTCGGACTGGCTGACCGTGTCCAGGGGAAACCGGAACACACGGGCGGGCCTGTCAAACCGCCACCCGCACCGGAGGCGCTGCCATCCGTCCACCACGGCGATGTGCGCCAGATCCTCGTCGCATCCCCGGGTTCCGAGCAGGGGGCGCCCCAGATCCCGGTCATCCGACAGGTAGTGCCGGTCGTCGGCCGACCCGGTGAGCAGGTTGACGGCGAACTCCACGCCAAACCACAGGGAGCCGGGCCATTCGCCCCCGGCCTCGATATCATACCGAATCTCGGCGCGCGATGCATCCGGGGCCAGCGCGACGCGCTTGCGCACCGTGAAGGGGAGGGGTTCGCCCCCGGGCGGCGTCACCCTGCCGGTCCGCGAGAGCGCCACCGCGCCGTCCCCCATTTC
>JAKPUV010001114.1 GCA_029554925.1 Candidatus Hydrogenedentota bacterium
GTAGTTCAGCTCGCCGGAGCCCGGCTCCTTGCGGCCCGGGTTGTCCGCCACGTGGAAATGGCCGATCCGGTCGATGTTCTTGGTGAGGTTGCGGATCACGTTGCCCTCGGTGATCTGCTGGTGGTAGATGTCGAAGAGCATCTTCACGCGCGGGCTGCCCACCTCCTGGATGATCTCCATGGTCTGGTCGGTCCGCGTCAGGAAGAAGCCCTTGTGGTCCACCAGCGGGTTCAGCGCCTCCAGCACAATCACCACGTCGTTCTGCTCGGCGATGGGGGCCAGCCGCTTCAGGCACTTAACCATGTTCTCCATCTGCTTCTCATGGGTCAGCTTCCGGCTTGCGTTGCCAGACAGGCCGATGAGCCGCCTGCAGTTCAGCGCCTTCGCCAGGACGATGCGGTCCTCGAACTGCTTCACGAGCCGGTCATGGTCGTCCGGGTCCACCATCTGGCCCGGGGCGATGGCGCCCGCGCCCACGATGCAGCTCAGCTCCACGCCCAGCGCGTCCGACTTGGCCCGCGTCGCCGCGGGGTCGCACTCGGGGTTCAGCCACTCGTAGGCCGGGAATCCCCACTCCGCCACCTTGTCCAGCTTCTCCTCCGTCGTGCCCGTGAACCAGTCAATGGGCACCGACATCTTCAGGGGCAGCTCCGAGAAGGGGCCCTTCGGGGCCGCCGACGCCACGTGCGTCCGCGCCAGCAGCGCCGCCGCGCCGCCCGCCGCCGCGCTGCTCAGGATGAAATCTCTCCGGTTCATCGTGTGCTCTCCGTTGGTTGAGGGGAAAACCGTCCGAATCGCCGACCAGTGTACCGGACCCCCTTTCCGCGTTGCCAGATTTCCGCCGGACGGTGGATGGGCCGACGGACAAGCGTCAGAGTCTGTGTCCGCTCCAGGGTGCAGCAAGCGGCGCCCCTACAGGCGTTGGTTTCATTGCATTCGCGTGCGCCTTGGGCATGGACGGGTAGGGGCGCCGCTTGCTGCGCCCTGGCGTGGACGCATAGGCCGTCGCTTATCCGGCGATCCGGGGCGCAAAGGAGTCCTTGACAATCCCCGGGGCATGGGCTAGCATTAAAGTCGAGGCAGGCCGGGAGAGGGTCGGTGTGCCGCGGCGGTGCTGATTTAGTCCGAACCGGATCCTGTCGCCAGACGGGGGGGACGTTTAGGAGACCGGAGCAAGGAGACTTCGAACGATGAAGAAGCGCGGCTTCACGCTGATTGAGCTGCTGGTCGTGATCGCCATTATCGGGATTCTGGCGGCGATCCTCCTGCCGGCGCTGGCCCGCGCGCGCGAGGCGGCCCGCCGCGCAAGCTGCCAGGGCAACCTGAAACAGTTCGGG
>JAKPUV010001130.1 GCA_029554925.1 Candidatus Hydrogenedentota bacterium
CCGCCCTCGTGCGCCCGTCGGCCAAGGTGCGTCCGGGCGCGGCGGTTCTGCTTCCGGGGGGCATCCGCGCCGAGGTGCTGGAGCCGCTCCCCAACGGGCAGCGCCGGGTCCGCTTTGACCGTCCCGACGTGGTGGAGACTCTGGAGCGGATCGGCGAGATTCCCCTGCCCCCCTACATCCATCGGGACGCGCAGGAGGCGGGCGACGCGGTCCGTTACCAGACCGTGTTCGCGCGGACGCCCGGCGCGGTGGCCGCGCCGACGGCGGGGCTCCACCTGACCCCGGAGGTCTTCGCCGCCCTCGACACGAATGGGGTGCGGCGGGCGCATCTCACGCTGCATGTGGGCTACGGCACCTTCAAGCCCATCACGGCGGAGCGGCTGGAGGACCACCGGGTGGACGCGGAGGACTTCGAGTTTTCCGAAGAGACGGCGGAGCTTCTAAACGCGACCCGCGCGGCGGGCGGCCGGGTAATGGCCGTGGGCACCACGGTCACCCGCGTGCTGGAGACACAGTGGCGGGACGGGCGTTTCCACGCGGGGGCCGGACAGACCACCACCTACATCCATCCCCCGTACAGCTTTCGGGGAGTGGACATCCTCCAGACCAACTTTCACCTGCCCAAGTCGAGCCTGCTCGCGCTGGTCTGCGCCTTCGCGGGGCGCGACCTGACCATGCACGCCTACGACCATGCCGTCCGCAACCGCTTCCGCTTCTACTCCTACGGGGACGTGATGCTCATCCTGTGAGCGGTTCAGAGCAGCGGCGAGATGAGGTGGCAGAGCTGCTCCGCCCAGGCGCGGCTGGGGCTCACGGGCTTCTCCCCCAGCGGCGCGCTTTCCTTTTCCAGCCCCGAAAAGAACGCCGCCACCCGGTCCACCTCCCCGCGGGTGTGGTGGAACAGGGCGATCTCGTAGTTGAGGTAGAGGCTGCGCATGTCGAGGTTGGGGGTGCCGGTGATGGCGAGGGTGTGGTCGAAGATCATGGCCTTGGCGTGCACCATGCG
>JAKPUV010000325.1 GCA_029554925.1 Candidatus Hydrogenedentota bacterium
AACTGGACTGGACCGAGAAGGTCGGCAATGCCTTCCTCGCCCAGCAGGCCGATGTGATGGACACGGTCCAGAGGCTCCGCAAGCGGGCCCACGACGCGGGGAGCCTCAAATCGACGGAGCAGCAGAAGGTCATCGTGGAGCAGGACGTCATCCGCGTCGAGCCCTCGAGCCCTTCGATCGTCTATGTGCCGGTTTACGACCCCTGGTGGGTCTACGGGCCGTGGTGGTGGCCGGCCTATCCCCCGTACGTGGTCTACCCCTATCCGGCCGGCGTGGCGATCGCGCCGGGGTTCATCTGGTTCGGCACGGGTCTTTTCGTCGGGGCCTACTGGGGCAGCTGGGGGTACTGGGGCTGGCACAATCACACCTGCTACGTGAACCGCGCCTATTTCCGCGGCGGTTACGGCAGCCACGGGGGACAGGGGGGAGGAGCCGTGGGCGGAGCCTGGGCGACACGGCAACAGGGCGCCCCGGGCGCGTCCGGAGCTGCCGGCGGGGTTGCGGCAGCACAGCCCTGGCGGCACGACCCCGCCCACCGCAGGGGAGTCGCTTACCGGGACACGGCAACGGGCGAACGGTTCGGGCGGACGAACCGCGCGGCCGTCGAGAACCGGCGCAGCTTCCGCGGGCACGAGGCCCCCGGGGCCGGGCGAACGGCCGGCGCGGAGGGCCCGGCGATGAGCGCCCGCGGGACCGCCAGACCCGACCCCTCGATCGTCCGGGAGGCGCTGTCGGCACGGGCCGGAAAGGCGGATGCCCCGATGGCCCGGTCGGGACGCTCCGATGCCCCGGTGCGAAACGGTGCGCTCTCCCCTCGGGCAGGCAGAGCCGACGCGGTCTTCTCCCGGGCGGGGAGGCCGGATCGGGACGGCCGGGGCGAGATCGGGCGGGCGCAGGCGGGCGCGGAAAGGCGGCCGGACCGGGCGGTCGTGGAGCGCGGCCTCGCGGGGCGGGCCTTCGAGGGAATCGGGCGGGGCGGAGAGGTCCGCCGGCAGAGCGCCTGGGGCCGCGGGAGCCTCGATGCCGCACGAACCGGCGGCGGCAGGGCCGGTGATGCCGTCCGCGGCTTCCCGCAGGAAAGAACGGCAGCGGGTGGAGCCGTCCGGAACATGCCGCAGGGCGGCACAGGGCTCGGCGGTGCCGTCCGCAGCATGCCGCAGGGCGGAGGAAGGGCCGGCGATGCCGCCCGCAGCTTCCCGCAGGGAAGCGGCGGCGCCGGGGGCGGCTTCTTCCGGGGAGGCCACCGGTAGGGTTGGCGAACCCCTCGGGATGGACCGTGCAAGGCCGTCTCTCCGCGCAGAAAGCCCCGCCGGGCGAGGGGGCTTTCTGTGCGGAGAACGACAGCCGGGACCCTCTACCTGCCCGGCTTCGCCGACGGGCCGGCCTTCTTGCGGCTCCTTGCCTTCGCAGCGGCCGCCTCTTTTTCGAGCCTGGCGATCCGTTTCTTGAGCTCGCCGATCTCCTTGATCAGCGGGGCATGGAGCCGGGCCTGGGCATCGGCCATCATCTGCTGGATGCGGCCCTCCAGGTCCTTCGTGGCCGCTTTCGACTTCGCAAGGAGCTCGATCATGAGCGCCCTGCCCTCCTTTTCGGTCAACTCCCCCTTCTTGATCAGCTCCGCGACCGTCTCCTCGACCTTCTCCTTGCCCAGGTAGAAAAGACCAACCCCGAGCAGCCGGGCCCTCTTGATGAAATCCTGCATGCGGGTTCCTCCTTTTTTTTCAGGATACCGCCCCGCGGCGCGCAACGCAAGCAAAAGGCGTCGGCACGCCGCGGCGCCGGGCCCGGAAGAAAGATTGGAAAAAACCTCTTTTTCTGGTAACAAGGGCCAGGGCGGGCCGTCGGGGCCGCTGCTGCATCTCCCCGGAGAAAGACGCACAGGTGGCA
>JAKPUV010001149.1 GCA_029554925.1 Candidatus Hydrogenedentota bacterium
CGGAGGCATCGGCAGGAAGGCCAAAAATAGCCCCGTCCGCGCGCGCCCGGGCCGTTGTTCCGCGTTTCCATTGAAATGCCGGGGTCCGCGCGGATAGAATCCCGGCGATGACTTCGAGTTCCACCATACAGTTCTGCGCCCTGGGCGGCGGGTGCGAGGTGGGGGCCAACAGCTTTCTGGTGTCCCTCAACGGGCATCAGGTTCTGCTCGACTGCGGAACACACCCCAAGAAGGACGGCGCAGCCGCGCTGCCCGCCTTCGACCTGCTCCCGCGCCGTCCGGACGCGTGCGTCATCACGCACGGCCATGTGGATCATTGCGGCGCGGCGCCCCATCTCGCCCGGATGTTTCCGGGCATCAAGTGGCACGCCACCTCCGCCACGGCCCGCATCATGGACCGCATGCTCCACAACAGCGTCTCCGTGATGGAGACCATCTCCAAAGAGCGCGGCATTTCGGACTACCCCCTTTACGAGCACGAGGATGTGGGGTACTTTCTCCGTACAACGGAGCACCACGATTTCATGGCGCCCTTCCCCCTGCCCTTCGGCGACGGGGCGGAGGCCATGTTCATTGAGGCGGGCCATGTGCTGGGCGGGGGCAGTGTGCTCCTGCGCGCGCCGGGCCACACGCTTTTCTACACCGGGGACATCTGCCGGACCCGTCAGCACCTGATGGGCGGCTGTCGGCCCTTTCCCAAGGGCGTCCACGTGGATACCCTCGTCATCGAGTCCACCCAGGGCGCCACGGACGACGACGGGTTTGTCCCCTACCGGGAGGAGATTGAGCGCCTCGCCGACGCGCTTAACGAAACCCTGCAGGGCGGCGGGTGCGCCCTGATCCCGAGTTTCGCCCTGGGCCGCACGCAGGAAATCGCCAACATCGTGGCCGAGCTCCAGGAGCGCAAGCGAATCCCCTTCACGCCCGTCTACACCGCCGGGCTGGGCCGGGCCATCTACGAGGTGTACCAGGCCTTCTCCGATCAGCTCATGCCCCACGCCGAGCTGCGCCCGCTGCGCCGATTCGAGCGGCTCGGCAACCTCTGGGAGCCCGGCGAGGTGCGGCGCGTGCTGCGCGAGCCCTGCGTGATTGTGGCCACCTCCGGCATGATGATGGAGAACACCCCCTCGGCCCTGCTGGCCCAGGAGATGATCCGCCACGAGCACCACGGCATCTTCTTCGCCGGGTACCTCGACCAGGACACGCCGGGCTACAAACTGCTGCACGCGCCCGCGGGAACACCCGTCCAGTTGGAGCTGAACCGCCCCCCCGTCGAGAAAGTGCTGGAGAACGTGCGGCAGTTCCGGTTCAGCGCCCATGCGACCCGATCCGAACTGGCGGACATTGTGGAGCGCATCCAGCCGGAAAACGTGGTCTACATCCACGGGGACCCGGATGCGGTCCGGTGGATGGAGGAGAACACCGGGTCCGGCCGCCGCACGTTCATGCCGGAAGTCGGCCAAGTGGTCACGCTGGAGGCTTAGGGTGGGCGCGAGGAAACGAGTCTCCCCCCTGCGGCGCGTCCAGTCGCTCCTCGCCCGCACGCTGTGCGGCCTCACCCGCATCCTGCCCCTGCCCGTCGCGCGGGCGCTCGGCGGCGCCCTGTCGCGCGCCGCCCTCGCCCTGATCCCCCGGATGCGCCGCATCGGCATGGAAAACCTCGACGTTGTCTTTGGTGACACGCTGGACCGCGGAGAAAAGGAGGCCCTTCTCCGGGAGGCCGCCGAAAATCTTGGCCTGGTCGCGGCGGAGTTCAGCCGCATCCCCCTGGTGACGGCCAAGGGAGAGGGGAGCCTGTTTGAGGTGCGGGGGCTCGAAAACATCGACCGCTCGCGCGGGGGGATATTCCTCTCGGCCCACATCGGCAACTGGGAATGGCTGGCCCCCGCCGGCGCCGCGGTGGGCCTGAAGACCCTCATCGTGGTCCGCGGATTTGACGACCCGGTGATGGACCAGGCGGTGGACGCCATCCGCCGGGTTCCGGGCGTTGAAACGGTGGACAAGCACTCCGCCCTGCCCGCGCTGGTCACCGCGGTGAAGGAGGGCCGCTACGCGGGCATCCTCGCAGACCAGAACCCCCGCGAGAACGGCATCCCGAGCGTTTTTTTCGGGAGGGAAACCTGGTCCACCATCGGGCCAGCCATGCTGGCACGGCGGGCGAAATGCCCGGTGTATCCCGTATCGATGACCCGGGAGCCCGGCGGCCGGTATGTGCTGGAGTTCTTTCCCCCAGTGGAGATGGCGCGGGATGAAGACCCGCTCCGGGAACTCCAGGAGAACACCCAGCGCTGCCAGAACGCCCTGGAGGAGATGATCCTGCGGCGGCCCGGCCAGTGGCTCTGGTTCCACCGCCGCTGGCGCAGCCGCGGCCGCCACGAGCTGGAGTGGGCGGAAAGGTGGGACCGCAAGTCCGAACATGTGCGCGCCGTTGAGACCGGAAGCCCGGCCGTGCCCAAAGACTGACCCGCGCGCCCCTTCTGGTGTATGATCTCCCCGAAGGAGAAGCCGCTTGCCGACCCAGGATGACCATACCCTCCGCATTGGAACCTGCGTGCTGGGCCCCAGGCCGCGCGTGGTGGTGGCGCTGCGCGCGGGCGCGGTGCGCGCCGAGGTGGAGCAGGCCCTCGCGGCCGGGGCGGACATCATAGAGCTGCGCGCCGACCTCTTCCCCTCCCCCTCGCCTGAAACCGTCGCCGAAGAATGCGCGCGGTTCGAAGGCATCCCCCGCCTGCTGACCGTCCGGTCCGCCGCCGAGGGCGGCGGATGGAACGCCGGCGGCGAAGAGCGCCTGGCGTGCATACTTGCGGGACTCCCGCATGCGGAGGCGGTGGATGTCGAGCTCTCCTCTGCGGACATTCTCGCCCGGGTGGTGGCCGCCGCGCGCGCCTCGGGGAAGACGGTGATCGGGTCCTTTCATGATTTCTCGGACACGCCCGGCACCCCCGCACTGGAAGCCGTGGCCGCCGCCGCCGACCGGGCGGGCGTGGACATCCTGAAGATCGCCGCCACCTGCAACACGGCGGAGGATTTCCGAAGGCTGGCGCAGTTCACCCTCTCCCGCGCCCCGCGCCCCGTCGCCGTCATGGGCATGGGATCCGCCGGAATGCCCTCCCGGATATTCTTCCCCTCGCTGGGGTCCCTGCTCACCTACACCTTCCTCGGCGAGCCCAGCGCGCCGGGGCAATTGAATTGCCGGGACACGGTAAAGTACATTAATCTTTTCTACGGGTCTCCCGCCTCCCCAGAGGGCGGCGGCCACGGGCATACATGAGGAGGCTTGCCATGCAGAAAGCGCTTATCATCCAGTCGAACGGTTCGGGAAAGAACGAGCTGGAGGACCTGCTCCGCCAGGGGTGGCGCGTTGTCTCCATCACCGCGAACAACGGTGGCAGCTACAACGACTTCCTGATCATTCTCGAAAAGGACTGACCGCCAACAACCGCGGTCCGGCGGCACAGGGGGCGGGCCTGCGGGCAACCGGACCACGAAAGCACTGAAAGGTCCGTGCCATGGGCTGGCAACTCCGCTTGACAACCGTTCTGTTCCTGTTTTTGTTCGTGGCCTGTCCGGCCGCGCGGGCCGACGCCCCGGAAACGGACGCATCCCATTCCGGAAGTTATCTGGTGACCGTTTTTGACGACTCCTCCGGATTCACCCCCCACGGGGGAACCTTGTCCGGCGGCGTGTGGTCGCCGGATTTCGCCGCGGTCTCCGAACCCGCCCTGGGCCA
>JAKPUV010000332.1 GCA_029554925.1 Candidatus Hydrogenedentota bacterium
CAGGGCCGTGGCCTCGGCGGCCATGCCGGTGCAGAAGGCGAACCCGCGGGCGCCGCCCTCCAGCTGGGCGAGGCACGCCTCGAGCGCGGCGCGGGTCGGGTTGCCCGACCGCGTGTAGTCGTAGGTGCCGGGCTCGCCGAACGCCTTGAAGGCGAAGGTCGAGACCTGGTAGATGGGCTGCATGACGGCGCCGAAGGCGGGGTCGGGCCCGTGCCCGGCGTGGACGGCCAGCGTTTCAAACTTCATCGGCGTGCTCCTTGTGTTGGGGCGGGATGAAAAGAGCCCCCGGAACCGCCTGCGGGCCGTTCCGGGGGCGGGGAGTGTCTGCTAGAAACTGTCCGACGTGTCCAGGGTTCCCGTCGTCGCCCCGGCTTCCCGGCTCTGGATGTGGGGGCCGGTCAGCATGTCGCGGTAGGCCATGCCCGGGCCGACCATGGGGTACACGAAGGCGTTCTTGTCGGTCATGACCTCGAGGAAGGCGGGGCCGTCGAACTTGACGAAGGCCTCCAGGGCCTCCTGCAGCTCGTCATAGCCCGTGACGCGGCGGGCGAACTTGAACCCGTCCGCCTCGGCGGCCTTCACGAAATCCTTCTGGTGCAGCGCCTTGTCGGTGCCCGAGAAGCGCCCGTCGAAGTAGAGGGACTGCCACTGGACCACCATGCCGTCGCCGAGGTTGTTCAGCAGCAGCACCTTCACGGGCACCTCGTAGGTGGTGGCCGTCTCCATCTCCCCGATGTTCATGCGCAGGCTGCCGTCGCCGTCCACGTCAATCACGAGCTTGCCGGGGCAGGCGAACTGCGCGCCGATGGCGGCGGGCAGGCCGAAGCCCATGGTCCCCATGCTGCCCGAGGTCAGCCAGGTGCGGGGTTTGTGGAAATCCATGTACTGGGCGGCGAACATCTGGTGCTGTCCGACGCCTGTGGTGATGACGGCGTCGCCCTTGGTGATTTTGTTGAGGGCCTCCAGCACGGCCTGCGGCTGGATCAGCCCGCTTTCGCGGTTGAAGTTCTGCGGGTGCGAGGCCTTCAGGCGCGCCACATGCTCCAGCCACTTCGCGTGGTCGGGCTTGTAGTCCCTCCCGGCGTCCATCAGGGCGCGCAGCGAGCGGGCCGCGTCCCCGACATGCCGCCAGTCGGTCCGCCGCACCTTGCCGATCTCGGCGGCGTCGATGTCGATGTGGGCGACCACGGCGTTCCGCGCGAACTCCCGGGGCACCCCGGCCACGCGGTCGTCGAAGCGCGCGCCGACGCAGATGAGCATGTCGCAGTCGTCCACGGCGTAGTTGCCGTAGGCCGTGCCGTGCATGCCGAGCATGCCCAGGCAAAGCGGGTCCGTCGTGTCGACCGCGCCGATGCCCATGAGGGTCGTCACGGCGGGGATCTGGAACTTCTTCATGAACTTGCGCAGCGTGTCCGCCGCGCCGGAGACGATCGCGCCGCCGCCGACGTAGAGCAGCGGCCGCCGCGAGCGCTTGAGCAGGCGGAAGAACTCGCGGGAGACCTCCTTGGGCATCTCGGCCTCCGTGAGCCGGGAAAGGCGGTCCTGGTAGCCCGAAAGCGGCAGCATGCCCTCGCCCTTGAAGACGCCCTGCCAGTTCTGCACGTCCTTGGGCAGGTCAACCACCACCGGGCCGGGGCGGCCGGTGCGGGCGATGAAGAACGCCGTGCGCATGGTCTCCTCGATCTCCGCCTCGTTCTTCACCAGGAACACGTGCTTGGCGCAGGCGCTCATGATGTTGAAGACCGGGGCCTCCTGGAAGGCGTCCGTGCCGATGGCCGGGCGGGCCACCTGGCCGCAGATGAGGACCATGGGCACCGAGTCGGCCATGCAGTCGCGCACCGGCGTGACGCTGTTGGTCGCCGCGGGGCCCGAGGTCACGAGCGAGACGCCGACCTTGCCGCTGGCGCGGGAGTACCCCGCAGCCATGAAGCCCGCGCCCTGCTCGTTCGCTGGGACCACCAGGTTGATGGGGGTGCCGGGGTTTGACCGGTTCCAGCGGAAGATCGCGTCGTAGGTGGGCAGGATCGCCCCGCCGCTGTAGCCGAAGATGGTGTCCACCCCCTCGTCCGCCAGCACCTGGATGACCATCTCCGCGCCCGTCATGGGGGCGCCGGCCTTCGGGTGTTTTCCTGACTTCCTTGGTGCGTTCATGGGTCTCAAGGCTCCTGTGTTCCGGAAAGGCTCCGGAGAACTGCCGCTTTCCGGTTCGGCCGCCGTGTCCGGCGCGCCGGGGTCCGGGATATGGAAAAGCGCGAGCGCCCGGGTCTTGCAGCGGCGCTCGCGCTTGTGGTTCCTGTGTCGCGGGGGGCCGGGGTTACTCGGCCGGCTCCGCGTCGCGCGCCGCGTCGTCCGCGGGCGTCTCGTCTACACCTGACACGGGGGTCTCCCCGGCTTCGGGGGCCTCTTCCTGGGCGGCGGCCTTGGCGGCCTCCTCCGCGCGGTCGGCGGCCTTCGCCGCCTCCACGCGGCTGACGGCCATCATCAGCTCGTGCGCCACGTCCTCGAGGCTGCGGCCGGCCTGGATCATGCCGGAGGGCACCGCGCCGCGCATCGCGGCGTTGACGTCCACGGCGCCGCCGCTCTGGCCGTACTCGGACAGGTTGCCCTGCTCGATGTCGCGGTGGTACTCGCGGACGCTCAGGCCGATCTTGCGGTCCACGGGGCTGATGTTGATGACCTTCGCCATCACCTTGTCCCCGACCTTCAGGACCTCTTCGGGCTTCTGCACGCGGTCGCTCGAGAGCTCGCTCACGTGGATCAGCCCCTCGATGCCGTTCATCAGCCGGGCGAAGGCGCCGAAGCTCACCAGCTTCGCGATCTCCACCTCGACGTGCGCGCCCACCGGCAGGTCCTTGATCACCTCGAGCCACGGATCCTGCATGAGCTGCTTGAGGCCCACGCTGATCTTCTCGTTCTCCGGGTCGATGTTCAGCACCTGCACCTCGACCTCCTGGCCCTTCTCCAGCACCTCGACCGGATTCGTGACCTTCTTGGTCCAGGACATGTCGCTGACGTGCAGGAGGGCGTCAATCCCGTCCTCGATCTGCACGAAGGCGCCGTAGTCCGTCAGGTTGCGGACCACACCGCGCACGCTCGACCCGATCGGGTACTTCTCGGAAAGCTGCTTCCAGGGGTTCGGCTGGGTCTGCTTGATGCCCAGCGCGATCTTCTCCTCCTTGCCGTCGACGCTGAGGATCATCACGAAGACCTCCTCGTCCAGCTGGAGGATCTCGTTGGGGTGGCGCACGCGCCGCGTCCAGCTCATCTCGCTGACGTGGACCATGCCCTCGATCCCGTCCTCAAGCTGCACGAACGCGCCGTACTCCGTCATGCTGACCACGCGGCCGCGCACGATGGAGCCGACCGGGTACCGGTCCTCGGCCGTGAGCCAGGGGTTCTCGGTCTTCTGCTTGAGGCCCAGGCTGATGCGCTCGGTCTTCGGGTCGAAGGTCAGCACCTTCACCTCGATCTTCTGGCCGACCTGGAGCATCTGCGAGGGGTGCTTCACGCGGCCCCAGCTCATGTCGGTCACATGCAGCAGGCCGTCGATGCCGCCCACGTCCACAAACGCGCCGAAATCGGTGATGTTCTTCACCTCGCCCTCGATCAGCGCGCCCTCGTGGATCGTCTCCAGCAGCCGGCGCTTCTCGTCCGCCCGCTGCTCTTCCAGCAGCTTGCGGCGGCTCACCACCACGTTCCGGCGGCGGCGCGTCAGCTTGATGATCTTGAACTCCATCTTCTCGCCGATGAACTTGTCCAGGTCGCCCGTGGGGCGGAAGGTCAGCTGGCTCGCCGGCATGAACGCGTCGATGCCGATGTCCACCTTCAGGCCGCCCTTGACCCGCCGGGTGATCACGCCCTCGATCACCCCGTCCTTGTCGTACACCTCCTGCACGTGCTCCCAGTTCTTGATGCGGTCCGCCTTGATCTTCGAAAGAACCGGCATCCCCATCTCGTTCTCGGGCTCGTCAATGTAGAAGTCGTACTCGCCGCCCACCTCGATCACGTCGCCCGGCGAGAATTCCGTGCTCGGGACGATCCCCTCGCTCTTGTAGTGGATGTCCACCAGCGCCCGGTCGTCCGTCAAATCAACCACACGGCCCCGGACCACTTCGCCTTCGCGGAAATTCTGGGGGGTCTCGCCCAGCAGCGCGTCCATGTTGTGGGCCGCCAACTGCTGCTCAAGCTCCTCCGCCAGATCCGGCTGGACGTACGAGACGCCCTGTTTCATCACCTGTTTTTTGCTCATTGCCAACATGCTCCTTTGGGAAAAAATTTACCGCAGAACGCGGCGGGGTGGTATTTTATCAAGTGACGCCCGGAGGTGTCAAACTTTGCAGAATCAAAGATTTCCGACGGACGGCCCCGCGCCCGGGAATCCCGATGAAAACGGGATTGTCGGGGATGACGCACATTTCGCAGCAGCCCGCCGAAAAATGGTGCTCCGGCAGATCGCGGCGCGCGGGGTGCGCAGTCCCGCAGTGCTGGGCGCCATGGGCTGCGTCCCCCGCCACTTCTTTGTGCCGGCCGAACTCCGTGACCAGGCCTATGAGGACCGGCCCCTTCCCGTTGGCCGGGGACAAACCATCAGTCAGCCCTACATGGTTGCCCTTATGACCGAACTGGCCGCCCCCGGACCGGGGGATCGGGTCCTGGAAATCGGCACCGGGTCGGGTTATCAGGCCGCCGTCCTTTCCCTGCTCGCGGGGGAGGTCCACACGGTCGAGCGTCTGCCGGAACTGTTTGAGGCTTCCCGGGAGCGGCTCGCTGTGATGGGCTGCGGCAATGTGCGCGCGTTTCTGGGCGACGGCTCGGCCGGCCTGCCCGGGCACGCCCCGTACGACGCCGTGGTGGTCACCGCGGGCGCGCCGGACCTGCCGGAGGCCCTGGCGGCGCAGGTGGCGGAGGGCGGCCGCATTGTCGCCCCCGTCGGACCGGAAGACGGGCAATGGCTGGTGGCGGGGGAGAGGACCGGCGGTGTTCTCCGCCTGCGCCGGGTCCTCGAATGCCGCTTCGTGCCCCTTCTCGGGGTTCACGGATGGCCGGACGCCTGATTTCGGGGGTGAAACTTTTCTCCGTCTTCCGCGGTCTGTTACGCTAGGCAATGACCGCGCCGTCCACCGGCGGTCCCCCGGGGGGGCCGTGGGGAGTCGCGGATGAAACCCCAACGTGTTGAACCAGAAGGAGTTGATCATGACCAAGATGTGCGTGCGTTTGCTGATCTGCGGGCTGATGATCGGGCTGGTGGCCGGTTGCGCCACGACCCCCAAGAAGAGCGACGATGACCTGATCAAGGAGACTGTCGCCACGGTGAAGACGGCCCTTGAGGCCAAGGACATCGAGATGCTGCTGACCACCTTCTCGGAGGACTTCTCCCATCCCGAGCTCGCCGGGGGCAAGGAAGAGGCCCGCGAGATGCTGCAGATGGGCGTGGACGCCGGCTACGCCGACGACGGCGAGGTCTCCATCGTGGACATGCAGATCACCAAGAACGACGACGGCACCGCCTCGGTCTACCCGGTTGACCTTTCGGGGCCTCCCGGATCCATCAGCGTCGAGCTGGTCATGAAGAAGGAAGGCGACGTCTGGCGCATCGTCACGGTCAACCCGGACGGAATGTGATAACGACCCGGACGCCCGGTCCGCACACCTGACCCGGGCGTCTGACCCATCCTCCAGGGCCCCGCGCCTCCCCGGCGCGGGGCTTTCTTATTGTTCAGGCGTGCCGGATGCCGATGCCAGCACTTCCAGCAGCGCCGTCACCGAGGGGTCGCCCCAGTTGGCCGGACCGCCGTGCCGGAACGCCAGCGCCCCGGCTTTGTCAATAATAAATGTCGCGGGCACGCCCGTGCCGTACACCGCCGGCAGCGCCCCCTCATGCCGGTACACCGGAAATTCCGCCGTGTAGCCCGCCAGCGCCCGGCGCACATCCTCCGCGTCGCCCAGCGCCACGGAGACAAAGGCCACCGCCGTGCCTTCCGTCCGCCGATAAAGGGTGTTCAGCCCCTCCAGTTCGGCGAGACATCCGGGGCAATTGGGGCTCCAGAAATGCAGGAAGACCGGCCGCCCCCGGAATTCCTCCAGCGTGCCCGCAGTTCCGTCCGGCTTCGCCAGGGGCAGCGAGAAATCGGCCTGCACCCCCAGCGTGACGGGCGGCGGGGCGAGTTTTGCCCGCTTCGCGGCCACGATCTGTTTTTCAAATACCACGGACGCGGCCAGCACGCCGCCCGCCAGCGCGGCCAGGGTGAGTGCGGCCCCCGTGAGGCAGCCCAGCAAGAACGGCCGCCGCCGGGACGGGGGGGAGGGGAGGGGGGACGTTTCTGTCTCACTCATGGGGTTCCGGCTCCTGTTCCGCCCGGTCGCGCTCGTCGAGGCTCTCCAGATAGGCCCGGATGAGGGCCTCGTGGCCCCGGTCCGTCGGATGGTAAAAGACGCCCCGGTTCACGCCGTAGTCCTGCGGGGTGTACCCGCCGGGGAAGTCGTGGGGGTATTGGTAGCCCGCGCCGCGGCCCAGCCGTTTCGCGCCCCGGTAATGCGTGTCGCGCAGGTGGTTCGGCGCGTCGGTGGTGCGCTCCTCGCGCACCCGCGCGAGGGCGGCGTCAATCCCGAGATACGCGGCGTTGCTCTTGGGGGCGCAGGCGACGTAGGTGGCCGCCTGCGCGAGAATGATCCGCGCCTCCGGCATGCCGATGAACTCGCAGGCCTGCCAGGCCGCCGTCGCCGTCACCAGCGCCATCGGGTCCGCGTTCCCCACGTCCTCCGCCGCGGCGATGCAGATGCGCCGCGCCACGAAGCGGGGCGTCTCCCCGGCCTCCAGCATGCGCGCCATCCAGTACAGCGCCGCGTCGGGGTTGCTCCCGCGCAGGCTCTTGATGAAGGCCGAAGCGGCGTCGTAGTGCTCGTCCCCCGTGCCGTCGTAGTGCAGCATTTTCCGGGCGATGCACTCCCCGGCCACCGCCTCGGAGATCACCAAACGGCCGTCCTCCACCGGCGTGGTGAGCAGCGCCACCTCCAGGGCGTTCAGGGCCCGCCGCGCGTCGCCCTCGGCGTAGCGCGCGATGTGCGCCAGCGCCTCCGGCGCGGCCTCCACCGTCACCTCCGGAAACCCGCGCTCGGGATGGGCCAGCGCCCGCTCCAGCAGCCGCACCAGGTCGGCATCCTCCAGCTTGCGGAACTCGAATATCTGCGAGCGCGAGAGGAGGGGGGACACCACGGAGAAGAAGGGGTTCTCCGTCGTCGCGCCGATGAGGACGATCTTGCCGTTCTCGACGTCCGGCAGCAGGGCGTCCTGCTGGGCGCGGTTGAACCGGTGGATCTCATCCACAAACACGATGGTCTTCTGCTGCGCGTGGATGCGCCGCTGGTGGGCCGCCGCGATCAGCTCGCGGAGTTCCTTTACCCCGGCGGTCACGGCGTTCAGCGGCTCGAACACCGACTCGGTCCGCATGGCGATGAGCCGCGCCAGCGCCGTCTTCCCGCAGCCCGGCGGGCCGTACAGGATGAGCGACGTGACCCGGTCCGCCTCGATGGCCCGGCGCAGGGGCTTCCCGGGGCCGAGAATGTGCTCCTGCCCCGCCAGATCGTCCAGCGAGCGCGGGGCCACGCGCCGCGCCAGGGGCGCCTCGCGCTTCAACCGGTCCGCCGCGCTGTGCTCGAAAAGGTCCTCCGACATGGCGGCATTGTAGCCCCCGCGCCCCCGGCGCTTCCATCCCGGGCGCGCGGGTGGTGTATACTGGGGGCGCGGGGACGGACACAATTGACGGGAATGCGGTGAAGAAGCGCGGTTTTAAACGGCAGATGCAGCTCGTGGCCGGACTCGCGGTGAGCGCGGTCCTGCTGTGGTGGTTGTTTAAGGACACCAACTGGGCCGAGGTGGGCCGGGTCGTGCGCAACGCCGACCTGTTCTGGCTTTCCGCCGCCGTCGGGTGCGTCCTCCTTTCGTTTGTCGTGCGCATCTTCCGGTGGCGCGCCCTTGTGGCCGTGGATCCGCCGCCGCGGTTCATTAAACTCTTCAACGCCACGCAGATCGGCTTCTTCGCCAACTTCGTGCTGCCGGCCCGCCTGGGTGAGGTGATCCGCGCCGTCGTGCTGTCGCGGGGCACGGACATCCCGGTCTCGAAGTCCCTCGCCTTTGTGGCCGTGGACCGGATCACGGACCTCGTGGGCCTTGCGGGCACGCTCCTCCTCACCGTCCTCTTCTTTCATCCTGCGGAGGCCATCTATCTGCCGGAGGAGATGCGCGGCCTCTACGCCGGTCCCATTTCCGCCGTCCTCATCCGCCGGGCCTGTCTCGGGGCGGCGGCGGCGATCGTCGTCGGGCTGGCGGGGGCCTTTGCGCTGGCCGCGTCGCGCGGACTGGCGGAGCGGGTGCTCCGGCGGACCGTGGCGCCCTTTTCTCCCGCCCTCGCTGTCCGTCTCACCGCGCTGGCCGACCATTTCACCTCCGGCATGGCCGTGGTGCGGTCCCCCTGGCGGATGGCCCGCGCCTGCGGCGTCAGCCTCGCCCTTTGGGGGGTGTTCGCCGTGACCAACTGGTGCGCCTTCATGGCCCTGCGCCTGGAGGTGCCGTGGTACGCCCCCTTCGTCACCCTCTCCCTCCTCGCCGTATTCATCAGCCTGCCCGGGCCGCCGGGATTCATCGGCCCCTACCATGTCGCCATCGCGGGCAGCCTGCTGCTGGTGAATCCCGCGATGAACGTGGACGAGGCCCGGGCCATGGCCATCATGGCGCATCTGCTGAACCTGCTCCCGGTGGTGGTGGTCGGCGTGTGGTGCCTCTCCGCCGAGAACGTCAGCCTGGCGCAGATGAAGGAGACGGGGGAAAGCGTCGCGGAAGCCGAAGACCCCGGGCCGGAGATTCTCCCCCCGGCGGAATAGGCCCTCAGTTCGCCTTCGGTTTGCGGGGCCGGGCCGGCGGGGCGGCCTGCGCCGCCCGGGCCAGGTCCCGCTCGATCCGGGCGATGCCCCGCTCCGCGCCCGCCGCCTGCTGCGATCCCGGCTCCGCCGCGATGACGCGCTCGTAGGAGGCGATGGCCGCCGTGTAGTCCCCCACCTGCCGCTGGGTCTCCGCGAGCTGCGACAGCGCCGACAGGTTGCCCGGCCGCAGCGCCACCGCCTGCTCGTACTGCGCGAGCGCCTCCGGGTACTGGCCGAGGCGGCGGTAGGTGTTCCCCATCTGGAGGTAGGCCGAGGGGTCGTTGGGCGTCATGGCCGCCGTCGTCTCATACTCCGAGAGCGCCGCGCCGTAGTCGCCCATGCGCCGGTAATAGTCGCCCAGGGCGCGGTGCGCGTCGGGCGATGCCGGGGTCTCGGCCGCCCACTGCTGCAGCGCCGCGCCCTCCTCCGCGCGCATGTCCAGTTTGCGGTACAGGTCGGCCGCCATCGGGTACGAGCGCGGGTCCCCCGCGTTCATGGCCTGAAACTCCCCCAGCCGCGCCACCGCCTCCTGGTCATAGCCGTTGCGGGCGTAGGCCTGGGCGGCCATGTACCGCGCCACCGCGTCGTTGGGCAGGGCCTCCATCCACCGGTCATAGGCGGCCAGTTCCTGGTCCGTCAGCCCCAGCCGCTTGTTCAGCGTGGCCAGGGTCTGGTAGGCCTGCCGGTTGGCCGGGTCGAGTTCCAGGCTCTTCTCAAGCAGGCCCGCCGCCTCGTCAAACCGGCCCGCCTTCATCGCCGCCACCGCCTCGGCGGTCATCGCGCCAGACTGCGCAGCCAGCGCCTTCGCGTCGGACTTGGCCTTCCTTTCGGCGTCTTTCGCAGTGTCCGG
>JAKPUV010001201.1 GCA_029554925.1 Candidatus Hydrogenedentota bacterium
CGCCCGCTCCGGGGCCAACCCAGAGGATCCCCCCCATTGACGACGCTTCGCGACATATTGCTGTCTGAAATCCTGCCCTCGGTGGAGAAGCCCTCGCGGTATCTCGGGAACGAGCTGCACTCGGTCCACAAGGACCCCGCATCGGTGAAGCTCCGCATTGCGCTGTTTTTTCCCGATGTCTACGAGCTGGGGCTGGGCAATCTGGGGCTCCACCTCCTCTACCACCTGCTGAACGGACTGGAGGACGTGTGGGCGGAGCGCGCCTACACGCCCGCGCCGGACCTGGAGGCCGTTCTCCGGAAGCGGGGCCTGCCGCTGTTTCTGCACGAGTCCAAGGAGCCGCTGGGCGCCGCCGACGCCGTGGGCTTCAGCCTCCAGTCCGAGCTGACCTGGGTGAATGTCCTGAACGCCGTGGACCTCGCCGGATTCCCCGTGCGGTCGGCGGAGCGCGCGGACGACGCGCCGCTCTTCTTCGCGGGCGGCCCCACGGCCACCAACCCGGAGCCGCTGTCGCCGTTCCTCGACTTCTTTGTGATGGGCGACGGCGAGGAGGCGGTGGTCGAGATTGCGCGCGCCCTGCTTCCCCTGCGCGGCGCGCCGCGCCGCCGGCGGCTGGAGGCGGTGGCGGAAATTCCCGGCGTGTACGTCCCCGCGCTGCATCCCGTGGAGATGGTGGACGGAAAGCCCTTCGCCGACGCCCGCGTGAGGATCACGCGGCGCGTGGTGGGCGACCTGGGCCACGCCCCCGTGCCGGAAAAGTACATCGTCCCGTACACCCAGCTCGTCCACGACGGCCTCGCGCTGGAGGTGCTGCGCGGCTGCACGCAGGGGTGCCGGTTCTGCCACGCGGGCATGACCACGCGCCCCGTGCGCGAGCGCGCCCCGGAGGAGGTCGCTGCGCGGATCGGCTCGCTGCTGGACGCCACGGGCCTGGAGTCGGCCACGCTGGTCTCCCTGTCCACCTGCGACCATTCGCGGGTGCGCGAGCTGGTCGGCGGCGCGATGCGCGCGGCGCGCGGGCGCAACGCCTCGGTGTCCCTGCCGTCGCTGCGGCTGGACACCTTCGCCGTCGGGCTGGCGGACTTCGTGTCCGGCGTGCGGCGCAGCGGCCTCACTTTCGCCCCCGAGGCGGCCACGGACCGCCTGCGCGCCGTGATCAACAAGAACATCCCCGACGCCGCGCTGCTGGCCATGGCGGAGGAGGTCTTCCAGCGCGGCTGGGA
>JAKPUV010001222.1 GCA_029554925.1 Candidatus Hydrogenedentota bacterium
CAGACATACGCGGCGTCGGCCTCCGTCTTGCCCTCCAGGCAGGGGATGCGGTCCGGCGACGGCGTCTCCACCGCCTCCAGCGCGCCCCACCACGCCTTGGGCGTGCGGCGGACCACCCGCGCGCGCACCCGGTCGCCGGGATAGGCGAAGGGCACGAAACACACCCGCCCGTCCACCCGGCCCAGGCCGTCGCCGCCCGTGGCCAGGGCGGTGATGTCACAGGTGAAAACCTCTTCAGAGGATGTCATTCAATCCTTTCCGGCGGGGCGCCGTCCGTCGCCGGGCCGCGCTCCCGCTCTTCAAGAAGGCACGCCAGCTCCCGCAGGACCCGGTGGGTCCCCGCGCCGGGCGCGCCCTGGTAAAACACCGTGAACACCGCCGGACCCCGCCACCACCGGCCCGGCGCCAGCGTCACCGGCCCCGGCGCAAGCACCGCGCAGCGCGCCGGGTCCGGCGCAAACAGCTCGCAGCGCACGGGCGCCGACGCGCCCAGCAGCGCGCCGATCCCGCCCAGCCCCTTCAGCTCCGCCGCCACGGGGGCAAAGGCCCCCGCCGCCACCGCCAGCCCGTCCGCATGCCGCGCGCCGTCCGGGTCCAGCACCCCCGCACCGTCCCGGCGCAGCGGCAGGCTCTCCAGCACCGCGCGCGGCACCGTCACCGGCGCGGACCCCGCGTTCAGCACCCGCGTCTCCCGGACCACCGCCGGCAGCCCGTGCGGCACCGTCACGTCCATCAGGAACACCAGCGGCCCCGCCGCCCGCCGCAGCGTGAGCTGCGCGCCAAAGGACGAACACGACTCGCTCCACTCCGGCACCGCCTTCGGCCCCTCCCCCGCGCCAAACTCCGCGGGGTCCAGGTCCAGCCCCGGCCCCTCCAGCCACTCCACATGCCCCCGCCCCGGGAACACCTGGCGCAGCTCCTCCAGCCGGCCCAAAAACAGCGACCACCGCCGCTCCACCAGCCCGTTCCCCACCACGGCAATGCCATGGTCTATGCGCGTCCAAGCCCGCGTCACAACAAACCCTCCAAAAGGTTCACATCCCGCCGCCCCGCCGGCCTTGTCCGGAACGTCACCACTCCCGCCGCCAACCACCCCCACCGCCCGGCATGCCCGCCCCCTGGGACCGCCAGGCTCCAGCCTGGCCGCTTCCCTCCCCGCGTGACACACCGGATTCTGGGCCTCCCGACAAGGGATTGTCACGTCAGCCGGAGCATTGGCGAGAACGCGATTGCCGCGCTTCGCTCGCAATGACCGGAAAACTCACCGTCATCGCGAGGGAGCGCAGCGACCGAAGCGATCTCGTTCCCGGAACGCCCCGGTTGCGGCACTATCTTACCCGGCCATCCCGGCACTTCTCACCCCAGCCGCGCGCGGAGGGTGACGATCTTCTTGGGGCCGGCGTCGAAGGTGACGGCGTTTCCACGGGTGGTCAGGCGCTCTTCGGTCACTTCCTCCAGGGTCACGCGCTCGGCGGAGGAAAGTTTCCTGCCGAAGGCGAGTTTGCCCTTGACCTTTTTCGCCGTGGGGTTGCAGACGCGGATGATCCAGCCGTCGCCGTCCTCGGCGCGCTTGAGGGCCGTGAGGAGGAGGGTGTCGGGCTGGAGGTCAAGGAACCCGGCGGTGGGCGGGTTGCCGCCGGGGTGGGTGCCGGCCTGGACGGGCTCGAGGGGCGCGGCGAGGCGCTCGGCCTCGGCGAGAACGCCGCCGGCGGCGTAGTCCCCGGCGTGGGGGTAGATCAGCCAGGAGAACTCGTGGCGGCCGGGGCACTGGGTGAGCTTCATCTCGGGGTGGGCGTCCCAGCGGCAGCTCACGGTGGTGAGGTTGAGCTCGTAGGCGCGCATGAGCGTGACTGCGACG
>JAKPUV010000341.1 GCA_029554925.1 Candidatus Hydrogenedentota bacterium
GTCTGCATGGGGTTGAACCGCAGGAACTCCACATGGCCGTCCATGTAGAGCACGTTGCACCCGCCCGGCACGTGGTTGAAGTGGTCCGCCTCGTGGCCGAGGCTGTCCCACATCACCGCCAGGGTGGACTGGGCCTGCGCCGCCCCGCCGGGGTTGTTGATGTCCGTGATGAGGAAGCGCTCGATGCCCTCGCGCAGACGGTACACCGTGTTCGGGGTGCCGGGAAGAAGCGGTGCGGCGAGCTGCCAGTCCTCGTGCGCCGCCGCGGGATTCGCCTCCAGACGGTGGATGAGCCCGTCCGGCTCCTCCAGCAGGGCCAGTTCAAAGGCTTCTATCCCATCGGCGCGGCTGAGGAGCCCCGCATCCAGCGCCCAGCCGAAGTAGATGTACGGGTGGTCGTAGACCTCGCAGGGCTCCACCCGGCCGTTCCCCGCCAGCGGCATGTGCCCCTCCTCGTGCGCATGCTCCCACGCCGTCGAGGGGTTGTTGCCCTCGTCCCACAGGTCCTCCGGCCTGCCCGCAAAGGGGGAACTCGGGCAGACCAGCACATTGAAGTCCGACAGGTACTCCGGGTACACCGCCGTCATGTCGGGAACGGCGGCCATCCCCTCGGTGGGGGTGCCGTCGCAGTTGGTGGATTTAACGGCCGGGAAGGCGCCCCCCGCCTCCCCGGCGTACATCTTGAAGGTGAGGCCCAGTTGTTTCAGGTTGTTCTGGCAGGATGACCGCCGCGCGGATTCCCGCGCCCGTGCCAGCGCGGGCAGCAGAATCGCCGCCAGGATGCCAATGATCGCGATGACCACCAGCAGTTCGATCAGGGTAAACCCCCGAATCCTTCTGTTCATGGATGAAAACTCCTTTGGTATGAACTGAAAAAATGAGAATGGCTTTCACGGCCCAGACGGGGCGCCGTCCCCCCCGCCGTCACCCCCGCGAAAGCGGGGGCCCATGCCTTCAGTTTGAGGCAAGTCCGTTGACCCGGGATGGATTCCCGCGTTCGCGGGAACGAGGGAAAAGAGGGCGGCCAGTGTGCCCGTCAGACGGCGCAGGCGGGCGGGGCGCGGGTGGGGCGGCCGCGCGGCAGGAGGAAGTCCGGCGCCGTCTCGGAAAGGCAGGG
>JAKPUV010001237.1 GCA_029554925.1 Candidatus Hydrogenedentota bacterium
GCACGTGCGCGGCCGGGGCACCACCGCCGGATACGACGGCCCCGGCGCGTCCGCCGAACTCTTCGGGCCCGCCCGGTGAGGGTGCTTGTCACCGGCGCGTCCGGCCATGTCGGCGGGGCGGTGGTCCGCGCCCTGCACGCCGCCGGGATGACCGTCGCCGCCGCCGCCCGTTCCCCGCTGGACGGATTCCCCCCGGAGGTTCAGCCCGTGCGCGCCGACTTCCGCGGCGCGTTTTCGGACGCGCTGCGGCCCGCCCTCTCCGGATGCGGCGCCGTGGTCCACTGCGCGGCGGTCCTGCCCCCCGCGCCGGACGACGAGATCGCCGCCGTGAACACCGCCGCCACCCGCGCGCTCGTGGCGCTGGCGCGGGAGTGCGGCGTCGGCCAGGTGGTCTTCCTCTCCAGCATGAGCCTCCTCCGGCGGCCCCTGGAGCGGCCCGTCACGGAGGCCCACCCCGTCGCCCCGGATACCGCCTACGCCCGGTCCAAACTCGACGGCGAAACGGCGGTCCTCGACGCGGGGGGCGGGTTGACGGGCACCGTCTTCCGGATCACCTCCCCCGTCGGGCCGGGACTCCGGCGCGACACCATCTTCTCCCGCTTCGTCCGCGCGGCGGCGGCGGGGGAGCCGCTGACCCTCAACGGCCGGGGCGACCGCCGCCAGGACTATGTGGACGCGCGCGACATCGCCGACGCGGTGGTCCGGGCGCTGTCCGTGCGCGCCGGAGGGCTTTTCAACATCGCCTCGGGCGGCCCCGTGTCCAACCTGGAACTCGCCGAACGCTGCCGCGCGGTCTTCGGGGGGCGGTCCGGGATTGTGTTCAGCGGCGCGCCCGACCCCGACGACGGGGTCGTCTGGGAAGTCGCCGTCGGGAAAGCCCGCCACACCCTGGGGTGGTCGCCAGGCCGGACGCTGGAGGCGTCCCTCCGGGATTACCGGGAGGCCGGGGAAAGGCTCACAAGTCCGGATCGGACGCGGTGAGCGCCGTCACCATCCACACGAGGAACAGGAAGAGCGTGTAGATGAGGATGTTCTCCCACAGGGGGAACGAGTAGCGCGTGTTCATGGCCTCCGACCAGGAGCTGCCGATGTGCGCGCCCGCGGCGGCGGCGGCCGCCTTCTTCGCGGCGTAGACATACTCCCACTTCACCAGGAATCCGATGCCCGTGCAGAGGATGGGCAGCCAGAACAGGTAGGGCCAGAGCAGCGTGGTGTACTGGAACCGCGCAGACCCCGCGTCCTCCATCCGGCGCAGCCAGAGCCCGTCGAGCAGGAGCATCGCCCCCATCCACAGGTTGCCCAGGAAAAACCCGGCGAAGGCGGAAACGGCGACCTTCGCGTGGACCTTGGTCCACGTGTACCCGGCCCCGGCGACGATCTCGCCCGGCGCGTCGGGGAAGACGC
>JAKPUV010001248.1 GCA_029554925.1 Candidatus Hydrogenedentota bacterium
GCGCAGGGTCCAGGACAGGGTGCCCGTCTCGCCCCAGCTCAGGGGGATGCCCGTGTCGCCCTCGGGGCCGGACACGGTCTCCAGTTCCTTGGCCTCAAGGGTCCATCCGGCCAGCGAAAGGTTCTCCCCGCCCCGGTTGCGGACGGCGGCGATGACGCGGCCCTCGCGCCCCACGCGGTTCACGCCGTCCTCCGGGCCGAAATAGGCGACCACGGGGCGCGCCTCTCCGGCGGGCAGGTCGGACAGGGCGAGGGAGACAGCCTCCGCGGCGGGCGCGCCGGGGAAGCGGACCCCCACGGCCGCCAGCGTGCCCGTCCACCCCGGATTGCCCGCCAGCAGCACGGGATACACGCGGACGCCCGCGTCCACCTCCAGCGCCTCCGCCTGCGTGCCCTGCCGGTCGGGGGTGATCCACACCACCTCGGCCCGGCACGGGGCTTCGGCGCGGATTTCCACGTTGGCCCAGGCGGCGTCCGCCGCCGCGATGTTCAGCGGGGGGGAGAACCTCCCCGCATCCCCGGGCAGCGTGGTCCATTCCCCGGCCGTCTTCAGAAGGGCGGGGTCGGTCACCGGCGTCTTTTCGGCGGCGTAGTCCCCGATGAGGAAGTGGTCGAGGGCGAAGTCCATCTCCCCCGTGGGAAGATCCAGCCTGAACTTCACAATGCGCCCCTCGCGGTGCCAGCCGGGCAGCAGGACCACCTCCTCCCACTCGCCGCCCCCGCGCAGGGAGAAGCGCGCCGAGCGCTCCTCCGTCAGCCCGCCAAAGGGGCCCTCCGTGTTGCCGGTCCAGAAGAGCTGGCCCTGTCCCGACCCGCCGTAGCGCACCCGCAGGCGCACGTACTGCCAGGGGGTTGCCGGGAAATCAAGCCCCTCGATGACAAAGAACGGGTCGCTTCCGGCGGAACGGCCGCGCAGCTCGCCGGCCTCCACCGCGGTCTGGGGTATGCCCGCGTTGGGCTGCCAGCCCGCAGGCAGACCCGCGCCGTCAAACTCCCAGGCGGGCAGGGCGCAGCAGGCGGCGGTGACGATGAGGGCGGCCAGCGTGTACATGCAGGTGTTCCTTTTCGGTGCGGCGGAAGAGACTCAATCTTCCGTGGTTTCGGCGGCCCGTTGCAGGCCCGCCGGGTCAATCACGTGGATGCGGCGGTTGGCCAGGCGGATCAGGCCGCGGTCCCGGAGTTCGTGCAGGGTGTTGGTCACGGCCTCCCGGGTGGCTCCGGTGAGGTGGGCAAGTTCCCGGTGCGTGATGGCCAGGGCTCCGGACTCCCCGGCCCCCTCCCTGGGGGCGAGCCGCGACAACGTCGCGGCCACCCGGCAGCGCAGGGGAAACGAGAGGGTCTCCAGCAGCACCTGCTCCGCCGTGTTCAGGCGGCGGCTGAGCTGGGCCGCCAGCGCCCGCGCCACCTCCCCCTCATCCCGGACCAGCCGGAGGAAGTCGCTGGCGCGCATCAGCGCGAGGCGCGCCGGGGTCAGCGCCTCGGCGTATCCCGCGTGGCGGTCGGGCGA
>JAKPUV010001268.1 GCA_029554925.1 Candidatus Hydrogenedentota bacterium
GGCGCTGGGATTGGTGTTGGCGGGCGGCCTGGCCACCGCCGGGCAGACCGCCGCGAAGGAGGAGCCGCCCTTCATTCTGGTGCCCTCGGACACGGCGGGCGTGGAGGTTCCGGCGGGAACGCTGGTGGCCGTGTTTGCCCTGTTTGAGAACGGCGCCTGGCGCGGCGTGGACCGGATCAAGCCCGACGCTTCCGCCGTGGCCCCCCGGAAGGCTTTCCGGCTGGATGATCCGAACCGGGCGTACACGCTGAAGACCACCATCCCGGCGCGCCCCTGCTTGGAGCCGTCCGAGCGGGTGGACCTTCTCTACCTGCCCCAGGAACCCGGCCGTGCGGAATCCGGGCACAAGTGCGCCTACGCGCTGACCAACCAGCCCGCCCGGCATTTTCCGATCAAGTCGGCCAGGGAAGTTCCGCACCTCGAGGCCCTCTGCGCCCGGATGCTCAAAGAGGCGCGGCCACTGGAGGAGGCCCTTCGCAAAGAGTGTGACACCTACCCGGACAACTGCTGGAGGGTGCCCTATGACCCCGCAACGCTCCAGCCCCCCGAACTAACCTCGGTGACGGCGTTCGACCTGGCCCCGGGCGTTCCCGGGTTCTTCGTGGTGCTGCGCCGCCCGCCGGCGGAAACGGCGGAGAATCCCACCCCCACCGACGCGGCGACCTACTGGACCGGCATCGTGGGGAAGGACTCCCCGGAGCCCCTGTGGGAGCGCTGCTGGCTTCCCCTGCACGAGAAGGCGGAGAAGGGCTTCCGCCTGCTGGGCGCGGCGGACCTGAACGGCGACGGCGTCACGGAGATCGTGGTCTCCTGGCAGGGATGGGAATCGCACATGGTGACCCTCTTCGAATACCGGGACGGGCGTCTGGTCCCCGTGTTGAGGGGCGGCTACGGCTGCTGAGGAGGGGGTGCGGGCTGGCGCGCGGGCGGTGGGTTTGTCTATACTTTTCTAGCCCGGCACCTACCGCGCAATGTACCGCACAGAGGCGATCGTGCAGGTCTGCTGCCATGAAACCGACACCGCGCCTGACGGGATTGCGCGGCCCTTCGGAGCGCGGCGGGGGCAGGCAAGCGCCCGCCTTCGGAGTGCCCCGGCGCCCGCACTTGGCGGTTGGCGGGGACTTGGCGAGCGTTATTGCCGGGACAAGGGAAAGGAGCAGCGACGATGCTCTGGAGCAGATTGTGATGGGAGGGTCGGGAGCCACGGAGGGATCAGTGCGGGCGGGCTGGGTTACGTTTCTTCATGCAGTCCTCTTTCTGGTCTTCGTTGCCCAGCTTCTGGCCTTTTTTGGCATCGGCGGCGAGGACTGCTACATTACCTTCCGGTATGCCCGCAACCTGGCCGAAGGCCGGGGCCTGGTCTACAACCCCGGCGAATATGTGGAGGGGATCAGCAACCCGTACTGGGCCCTTTGCCTCGCGGGTCTGTACCGGCTCGGCCTCTCGATGACGTTTGCCTGCTCCCTGCTGGTGTTTGTCCACGCCGCGGCCGCCTATGCGGTGACCGCCGCCGCCAGCGCGGCGTGGTTCGGGAGACGTTCCTGGTTTTCCCTGCTTGCACCGTTGTTGCTTTGCGCGATGACGGCCCTTCATGCGGGTTACCAGAACGGGCTGGAGGGCAGCGCCGCGGCGCTGGGGGTGTCCCTCGTGTGCCTGGGCGTGGTGGGAGGCCGCGGGGGGGTGCTCGTTGCCGGGGTGGCGGTGCTGCTGGGCAACCGGCCGGAGGCGCCGGGCTATGCGGCCCTTTCGGTGCTTTGGTTTGCCGCCCGGGCGCTGCGGGCGGAAGGCCGGGCGCGCCGCACGGAACTCCTCTGGGCGGCGGCGATTGTGGCGCTGGTGGCGGGAATGGTTCTTGTCCGCTACGGATACTACGGGGACATTGTTCCCCACACGCTGCGGGCCAAGGGGAGCGTGCCATTCACGGACGCCCTTCCGGGGGGCCTTCGTTATCTGGGGGCGTATGCGTGGGCAATCGGTCCCTGGATGCTGCCAATTGCCGCAGTGGCGGCCGCCGACCGCGTCCGAAAAGGCGAAGCGGCGTTCCTGTTTCTTTTCGTGCTGCTGAACGCGGTGGTGGTGCTGCGCAATGGCGGGGACTGGATGGCGAACTTCAGGCTTCTCACGCCGCTCTTCGGGGCCTTCGCGCTGCTTGCGGCGGCCGGCTTTGCCCGGTGCTGGCAGGTGCCCAGCCCGGTGTTCCGCGCGGTCGTGGCGGGGTTGTTTCTGGCGGGCGCGGCGCGCATGCCTGACCTCCGAACGCTTCAAATCTCCGTGTTCCACTGGCAGGACAGAGTCGAAGCGGTTCTGGCCACGCCGGACAAGGGCAACTACCATGTGGAGAACCACGTCACCGGGCCCGTGATGGGGCAGGAGGCGGACGACCTTCTGATCTCGGAGAACGGTGGACGGCTGCCCTATCTGCTGAAGGAGGTGCGCACCGTGGAGATGGCGGGACTCACGGACCGGGAGCTGGTCACGGATTGCCATCCCTGCCGGGACCGCATACCTGGCATCGGCGTGCACAACTGGCACGGGTTGTTCATGGTCAGGAAACCCACCTATCTTCAATTTCCCCAGCCAAAAATGGGGGAACGGCTGTCCCGGCTGATTGATTGTCCGGAAGTCGCCCCCAGTCTGGATGTGTTCATTGTCGCCCAGAACACCTTCAGCCTCCAGGAGATCGGCCATTTCGATCTGCTTGCGGTGCGCAACGACCGGGCGTCGCTGGAACAGTTCATCCGGGACTTCGGGGCCTTTGTCCCCGCGGCGGACATGGCCCGGGGGATCCACGGGGCGA
>JAKPUV010001292.1 GCA_029554925.1 Candidatus Hydrogenedentota bacterium
AACCACGATTTTGTGCTGCCTGAATCGCGGGAATGGTTTCTGGAGGCCTTCGCGCACCGGCTTCCCGAGCGGAACACTTTCTACGGTTTTGAGCACCGGAACCTGCGCTTTCACGTGCTGGACGCCTGGTGGGAATGGTCCGGGGGGGAGCTGCGGCCTGTCCCCCAGGACAAGTCCGCCGATGAGATGGACGAGGATCTGAAGGGGCTGCACTGGGGAATCCCCGAAGATCAGCTGGTTTGGCTGGAGAACCGTCTGTCCCGGCCCTTTGCGGGGTGGGATGTGGTGGCCGTGCATTATCCGGCCATGCGCGTCCCGGACCGGCTTCGCTTTGAGGGGTTTCGCGATGGCGGGCGTCTGGTGAACGGCGCGGGACTGCTGGCGCTCATGAACCGGTTTTCGCGCGCCCGCGCCGTGTTCTCCGGCCATGTGCATGTCCATTTCGCGGAGACTGTGGGCCATGTTACCCAGGTGACCACGGGGTCGCTGCCGGAATATCCCTCGGAATACCGGGTGGTGCGGGTGTTTGAGGACCGGATGGAGGCCGTTGCCACCCCCCTCAGCGACCCCTCCTTTGCGGCGCGCTCTTTCCTGCCGGGCCGGGAACTGACCGCCGGCCAGCCGCAGGACCGTTCCGTGGTCATTCCGTTGAAGTAAACGGAAAGAGGGTCTGCGGGGAGGTGGCACGGGCTTCCAGCCCGTGGTTTGGGTCATGGATGCCGCCAAAGAACACGGGCTGGAAGCCCGTGCCACCTCATCGGCCGGCTTCGGCGAATGGCTGACGTTCTCTCCCCTACTCGACGCGCCTGAGAATCACGACCAGATCCCCCTCGTCCGCCGGGAGTCCCCCCAGCCGCACGGTGGCCCCCTTTGCCAGGCGCAGCACGGTGTCGAGGGCCTTGCGCGGGGGGGCGTCGCCGCCGGGCGGCCCCTCAATCACCACGCGGACCCGCGCCTGCGGGTCCTCGGCGGCGGAGGGTTCCAGACTGAGCACGGCGGCATAGTCGGCATGGGCCTGGAACGAGGCGCTCCTGCCCGGCTCGACCCGCGCGGTGGCGTGTTTCACCAGCCGAAAAGAGCGGTACGGGAGGTCTTTCACGGCATCGCGGACAGGGGCGAGGTCCGCGGGGATGTCCTTGGGACCCGCGGGGCCGGGGGCGGCGACCAGGCTCCACGCCTCCAGGGTCGCGCCGCCGTCGGACAGCGCCTCCGGGCCGCCCGCGGCGGCCAGCATCACGGCGGCGATCAGCGTCAGAGCCGTCACAGGTCGCTCCCGCCCTTCTTCACCCACACGGTGGTCAGCCCCTCTTTGCCGTCATACCAGTCCACGGTGGCCCCGTCAATTTCCGTGGTGGCGGACTCCACCTCCGTTGCCTGGACCTTTTCCGGGCCGCGGTTGAACACGGCCAGCAGGGCGGCCACCAGCA
>JAKPUV010001307.1 GCA_029554925.1 Candidatus Hydrogenedentota bacterium
GGGACAAAAAAATCCTCGTTCAATGCCTTTGGATCCAGAACGACCGCCTTCCGGTAGGCATCGGCAAAGGCCGCCATTTCTTGGTCGTTCAAGACCGCGTGGGACAGGTAAAAGTAACTGTGATCGTCCAGCAAGACCGCGAGATCCCTCACCTCGCGCAGCGCCTCCACGATCGCCTTTGCCTCCGGACAATACATCGTGGAAAAGTCTGTGAGGTATTCCTCAATGTTGTCCCTGGAATAGCACAGCCGTCCCGGTTCGGGAAAAAGGGCGGGGAAGAGATGGTCCTTGGACTCATTTACCCACATCATCTGCACAAGGCTGTGCTGTTTGAGGTTGTTTTGGCAACTTCTCGGGGGAACACGATTGTGACGGGAAGTCTGCAGCCCGGTGTATACCGTCACAATGATAAAAAGAAGAACAAGGCCGTCTGCAAACAGCAAACCATATCCAGCGGTCCTCTTCGTCTCCGGATCACAACCGCCCTTCCACGCGAGAATGCGCGCCGAGTGTCCCGTCACAATGGCCACCCCTGCGGCGAAAGGCACGGAGAAAAAAAGATAGTCGATGGGAGAGGATGCGCGGGAGATGAATTGCAGCTGCAAGTTGAGGAGAATCAGAACGCACACAACCAGCGAGCCCGCGCCGCACGCCAGGCTGATCCAAGCCAGCGCGCGAACAATGTACAGCCTCCCTCTGGATGGTCCCCCGGAGCCCGCCTCGATTTTCCCGTCCTTCGCGTCCATGGCCCGTTCTCCGTCTCTTCCGGCCCAGTTTCCTAGCAACCATCATAGAAGGTCCGGGGCAGGGTGTCAAGGGATTCCAAAAGGCCGAATCGCCCAATCTACGGCGTCTGTCGTGCCCGAACCGGGGCGCGGCAAGCAGCGCCCCTACGTGTGAGCGACCGAATATCTGGGGAACGGAGCGGTAGGGGCGCCGCTTGCTGCGCCCTCTTCTCTTGCGGCGCGGCGGTCCCGCCCGACAGGAGACGGGCGCTTCGTCTTTGACTCCGCGCCGCCCCGTGTTTGCGCGCAAACGTTGCTTGTAGAAGCCTTTTCTGGTACACTTCGCGCGCTTTTTTCGCACATGCTGGAGCGCGTCATCATGGAACAGCGTTTTGTCGAGATGGTCGCCACCGAGGCGGCGGCGTCGCCCGACCAGGTGCGGGCGGCGGTCGAACTGCTGGACAGGGGGCTGACGGCCTCCTTCATCGCCGCATACCGCAGGGACGCGACGGGGGGGCTGGACGCGGAGCGCCTGGAGCTCATCGAGCGGCGCAACCAGCAGTTCATCACGCTGACCAGCCGCCGGGACGCCATGCGGGCGAACATCGCCGCGGCGAACCGGCTCACGGACTCCCTGGCCGCCGCGCTGGACGCCTGCTCGGACGCCCTGACCCTCGAGGACCTGTGCCTGCCGTTCCGCAAGCGGAAGAACAGCAAGGCGTCCGTGGCCGCGCTGCGCGGCCTGGAGCCCCTGGCGGACTTCATCATGATGCAGGTGCCCCATCCGGGGCCGGTGCCGTTCATGGCGGAGCAGCACATCAGCGCGGAGCACCACGTGCTCACGGCGGAGGAGGCGCTGGAGGGCGCGCGGGACATCCTCAGCGAGCGGATCACCTTTGACGCGGGCGTGCGGCGCATGGTGCGCGACGCCCTGCGGGACCAGGGCGTGCTCGCCGTCTCCGCCACGAAGTACATGGGCGCGCAGCGCCAGCGCTTCGAGCCGTTTTTCACCCACCGCAAGCCCCTGCGCGAGACGGCGCCGGCGGACCTGCTCACCATCCTGCGCGGCCTGAAGATCGGCGCCCTGCGCACGGAACTGGTCATTGACGAGGACGCCCTCGAGGCGGCCATCGTCGCCCGGTACCTGAAGGATCCCGAGAGCTCCTTCGCCCCCGAGATCACCGCCGCCGTCCGCGACGCCTTCCGCCGCGTGCTGCGCGTCGAGATGGAGGAGCAGATCTTCGCCGCCGCCCAGCAGGCGGCGGACGAGGCCGTGATCGCCGACCTGCGCAGGCAGGTGGAGACGGCGCTCATGACGCAGCCCGCCGGGCCGGTGCGCCTGCTGGCGGTCCACCCCATGCGCGGCGGCGGCACGGCCTTCGCCGCCGTGGACGAG
>JAKPUV010001311.1 GCA_029554925.1 Candidatus Hydrogenedentota bacterium
GCCCTTCTCGAACATGAAGGTGGTGCTCTCGCTGTGGAGGGCGCTGCCGAAGTGGCTGTTGAACTGCGTGAAGAACCCGTCGTACTCCAGCACGGCGACGGTCTGGTCGGGGGCGTCGCAGAGGGGGTCGGCGGCGGCGGCATAGCGCGCGCCGAAGGCCGTGGCCGCCTTGGGCAGGCCGCAGCCCGTGACGAAGTGGACGGTGTTGATGAAGTGGCTCATCCAGCCGCCGATGGTGCCGCTGGTGAAGTCGAGGTAGCCCATCCATTTCGCGTGCTGGTGGGCGTTGAAGGGCCGGTCCGACCGGTTGTGCAGGAAGGCCTTCCAGTCCGTCTCCGCCTCGGTCTCGGGGCCCGTGTAGCCGTTCCAGTAGGGGGCCGTGAGGGACTCGGTGGACTCGATGCGGAAGAGGCGGCCGAGTTTCCCCTCGCGGATGAAGTCGCGGATGGCGGCCGCGCCCGCGCCGCTCACGCCCTGCGTGCCGTGCTGCACGACGCATTTGGACCCCTTCACGGCCTCCACCAGCGCCAGCAGCTCGGGGAGGTCCGCCGGGGTCGGCGCGATGGGCTTCTCGACGTAGACATGCTTCCCGGCGGCGACGGCGGCCATCGTGTGCGAGCAGTGGTGGTGGTCCGGCGTGGCGATGATGATCGCGTCCACATCGGCGCGGTCCAGCAGCGCGCGGGCGTCTGCGGAGACCTCCGGCTTCAGCCCGTAGAGTTTCTCCGCCTCCGCCGGGTAGGTGTCGCGGCGCTTCTTCCAGATGTCGCACACCGCCACCAGCGCCGTGTTCGCGTTGGCCGGCTGGACCATGTTCTGCATCACCCACCGCCCCCGGCCCCCGCAGCCGATGAGGCCGAGACTCACCCGGTCGTTCGCGCCGATGACCCGCGCCGCGCTCGCCGCGTCCATCCGCGCGAAGGTCCAGCCCGCCGCGCCCGCGGCCAGGGCGCCCCGCATGAACTGCCGCCGGCTCGTGCCGGCCTGTCCGGTGTGCGTCGTCTTCATGGTCCGGTCTCCTGATGGGGGTGCCGTCCGCGCCCGGATCCATGATAGACCATCCCCCCGCCCGCCCGCGAACCGGCGGGAGGGTGGGGGAAATGGACGCTATGGACAGTATGGACGGCATGGACAAAGAAGGCCCTCAGCCCGGGCCGGTCCATACCGTCCATACTGTCCATACCGTCCATCGCCTTTGCCCCCCTCCGCCCCCCGCGCGGGGCTGTGGTATACTCGCGCGAAACCCCCGTTAAACCGATCCAGAGAGGGAATCGCCATGCTGAAAAAGGCCCTGAAAATCGCGGCGGTCGTGCTGGTGGTGCTGGTGGTGGCGCTGTGGATGCGCAAGGCGCACTATGACGCGCACTACTTCGACAAGTACGACCCGAAGGCCCCGCTGAACGTGACGGTGCTGGAGACCGAGGAGCTG
>JAKPUV010001313.1 GCA_029554925.1 Candidatus Hydrogenedentota bacterium
GGCAGCGCCGCCGTGGCCGTCCTGGGCAAGCTGCTGCCGTACACGCTCGTGTTTTTCTGCGTGTCGCTCCTGATGTGGACCGTCTCCCTCCAGTGGTACGGCGCGCCCATGCGCGGCGACTGGCGCGTGCTGGCGGGGGCCACGGCGCTCTTTGTCCTCGCCTACCAGTCCATGGGGCTCCTCTTCGCCGCCCTCACGGCGAACATCCGAATTGCGAACAGCCTGGCCGGGTTCTACTGCGGGCCGGCCTTCGCCGTGGCGGGCGTCACCTTTCCGGCCGCCGGCCTGTCCGCGCCCGCCGTCGTGTGGAGCCTGGGCCTGCCGCTGACGCACTACCTCCGCATCGTCCTCCAGCAGTGCATGCAGGGCGCGCCCCCGGCGTCGGCCCTCGCGCCCATGGCCGCCCTGTGCGCCTTCGCGTTCCTGCCGCCGCTGGTGAGCGTGCCCCGGCTGGGCCGCCTCCTGCGCGACCCGTCCGCGTGGGGCCGCCTATGAGACCCCTGGCCGCCGTCATCCGGGACGAGTATCTGGCCGTGCTGCGGAACCCCGGCACGCTGCTGATCTTCCTGGGCGGGCTCCTCGTGTACAGCATGGTGTACCCGCTCCCGTACACGAACCAGGTGATCCGCGAGGTGCCTGTGGTGCCCGTGGACCTGGACCACAGCGCCCTGAGCCGCAGGCTGCTGCGCTGGGCCGACGCCACGGAGGAGGTGCGCCTGGCGGCCCCCGCGGCGGACCCGGCCGGGGCGCGGGACCGGGTGCTGCTGGAGGGCGCGGGCGGCGTGCTGGTGATCCCCGAGGGCTTCGAGCGGGCCGTCCTCCGGGGGGAACAGGCAACCGTCAGCGTGTACGCAGACGCCACCTGGTTCCTCGCCTACCGCCAGGTGGTGAGCGGGCTGTACAAGGCGGCGGCCACGCTGTCGGCGGGCGTCGAGATACGCCGGCTCACGGCGGCGGACTTCGGCGAGCGGCACGCGCTGAAGGCCCGCGAGACGCTCCGGGTGGAGGCGCGTCCCCTGTTCAACCCCTCCGGCGGCTACGCGTACTACGTGGTGCCCGCCGTGCTGGTCCTTGTGATGCAGCAGACCCTGCTCATCGGCGTCGCCGTGATGGGCGGCGCGCGCCGCGAGGGGCACGTCGCCCCCGCGGCCGGCGCCAGCGCCCTGGCCGTGCTCGTGGGGCGGGCCTTTGCCTACGTCACCTGGTACAGCTTCTACCCGCTCTTCTACCTCACCGTCGTCTACGGCGTGTACGGATTCCCCTCGCCCGGCGACCCGTTTGAGGCGATGGTGTTCCTCATGCCCTTCCTCATCGCCGCGGCCATGCTGGGCATCACGCTGGCCGGACTCTTCCGCACGCCCGACGACGCCATCCCGGCGCTGCTTTTCATGTCCGTGCCGGTGGTGTTTCTCATGGGCTTCGCGTGGCCCCTGGAGACCCTGCCCGTGGGCCTGCGCTGGCTGGCCATGCTGCTGCCCGCCACTCCCGGCGCCCTCGGCTTCGTCCGCATCAACCAGCTCGGCGCCTCCCTGACGGAGGTGTCGGGGCTGTGGTTCCTCCTGTGGGGGCTGGCGGCGGCCTACGCCGTGCCCGCGTGGTTCGCCGTGCGCGGGGAACTGGCCCGCGCCGCCGCCACGCCGGACCGGGAAGAGGCCGCGGAGAGTGGCGCCCCGCCGCAGACACACGAGACGCCCGGGGCGCCCGAATCTCAAATTTGAAATTTCATAACCGGGCAGGAAGGCATGCGCGCCTCCCGCCCTCTGCGTCTGTCATGCCCCGGCCAAGACGGAGGCTGCGGCCTGGGCGCGCGAACCTCAAACGCTCAATGTCGTATGCGGACCTGGAAGAAGGGCATCCCGCCGCAGCTTCCGGATGCCCCATGAAATTTCAAATTTGAGATTTGCCCTTTCCGGGCTTGCAAGGGACGCGCCTGACCGCAGGCATTTCCGCGTCATGGCGGGCGCAGAGCGGTTCTCTCGTTCCCGGAAGCCCGGGTTGCGCGGGACGGGTCGGGGCGGGGCATAATGCGGCGCGGTTTACGGCGGCACGGACGGCCGCCCACATGGGATTTATCGAGATGGCAGTGTTTCACCTGGAGCCGGGCGCGATCCGGAAGTACATGTTCGGGCTGTCGGCGGTGTATTGGGCGCTGATCTTCAGCGCGTGGGTGGGCTACCCCAAAGACCACCACTACAGCATCATGACGCACACCTTCAGCTTCCTCGGCAGCTGGGCCGACAAGCACAGCCCGCAGTGGTGGTGGCTGTTCTCCGTGGGCATGGTGACCTGGGGGCTGGGCATGCTGCCCGTGACGCTGTACCTCCGCAAGCGCCTCTCCGCCGTCTCCCCCTGGGCGAGCTGGGTCTTCGGGTTCCTCTATGTCGTCGGCGGCTTCGGCATCGCGCTCGTGGGCGTCTTCCCCGACGCGCCGGGCGAGATCGTCGCCGGGGCCGGGTACACGTGGACCAAGGTCCACGCGAAGGTCGCCGTTTCCGCCTTCGCCGGGTTTTTCCTGGGCAACCTGTGGATGGGGGCGATGCTCCTGCTCGACG
>JAKPUV010001315.1 GCA_029554925.1 Candidatus Hydrogenedentota bacterium
GTTCTGCATCCGGATCCGGCGCACATCCTGCCCGGCGTGCTCGATGCGCACCTCCACGCGGCGCTCGGGAAGCAGGCCGTCCGCACGCTCGGCCCATTCAACCACACACACCCCGTCCGGCTCGAAAAGCTCCTCATACCCGAGGTCGGCCAGTTCCTCCGCCCCCGAAAGGCGGTACAGGTCCAGATGGTAGAGCATCCGGTCCCGCCCGTAGCGGTTGACAAGGGTGAAAGTCGGACTGTGCACGGAAGCCGACGCCCCAAACATCCGGGACATGCCCCGCACAAGGCAGGTCTTGCCCGCGGCCAGATCGCCAAACAGGGCCACCACCGCCCCGTCAGGAAGAATCCGCGCGAGACGCCCGCCGAGACGCTCGGTCTCCTCTGGAGACTGGGTCACCAGCTCAAGATACACGGCCGCCCCTCCCGGCAAGCCTGCCGTAAAGGGAGGCATATTCGCCGGCGCTGCGTTCCCACGAGAAATCGCGGGCCATGCCCGCCGACCGAACCCGCGCCAGGGCGTCCTTGTCCGTCCACAGGGCCGCCGCCCGATCCATGGCCCGGCCGACCGCCCCCGCCGTCTGCGGAATGAAGCAGACTCCCGTGGCGGTCCCATTGCCCAGGGTGCGAGTGTTCAGCGGAACGACCGTGTCATACAGCCCGCCCGTTCTGCGGACCACCGGCACCGTGCCATAGGCCAGCGCGTACATCTGCGTGAGCCCGCACGGCTCATAGCGCGAGGGCATCAGGAGGAAATCGCTGCCGGCAATGATCCTGTGAGAAAGGGCAGCGTCATACCCCAGACGGACCGCGAGATTCCGGGGGAAACGGCCGGAGACCTCCATCACCCGCCCCTCGAGATCGGGGTCCCCGGAGCCCAGCAGCACGCACTGCGCGCCTTCCGCCAGCCGGCTCGGCAGCGCGTCCAGCAGCAAGTCCACGCCCTTCTGCCAGTAGAGCCGGGTGACCAGCCCGAACAGCGGCACATCCTCGACGGGCAACCCCATGGCCCGCTGGAGGTCCGCCTTGCAGGCGGCCTTCCCCTCCGGATGCTTTCCGGAAAAAGGGGCGGCGATGTGCGGGTCCCGCTCAGGATTCCACAGCGAGGTGTCCACGCCGTTGAGAATGCCAGTCAGCCCCTCCGACCGCGAGGCCAGCTCATTGTGCAGCCCCGCGCCGTAGTCCAGGGTTTGAATCTCGCGGGCATAGCGGGGGCTCACCGTTGTCAGGGCGTCGGCCAGCCGGATCGCCCCCTTCATGAGGTTCATGTCGCCCTCGTAGCGCATGCACCGGTCGTTGAAGAGTTCTTCGGGGATGCCGGTCGCCGCGAAACGCTCCGCGGGATAGCGCCCCTGGAACGCAAGATTGTGAATGGTGAACACCACGGGCACCCCGGACCAGAAGGGGTCGCCCAGCCACCGGCTCCGAAGAAAGACCGCCATCGGCGCGGCATGCCAGTCATGGCAGTGCACCACGTCGGGGCGCCATCCGCCCCGGGGCAGCGCGTCAAGCAGGGACAGGGCGAAAAAGCAGAAGCGCTCCGCGTTGTCGGGATACTCGTGGGCGGCAGTGCCGTACACGCCCTGCCTGCCGAAATACCCGTCGTGCTCCACGAGATAAAGCGGAACCCCGCTCCCCGGAAGCGAGGAGGCCCTGAGCGCACCGCGCACCCGACGGCCGCCGAAATCCGCCGAGCAAGCGGACACCACCGTTCCCCGGGCCTCCTCGGGCAACTGATGATAGCAGGGAAGGGCCACCCGCACGTCATGCCCCCGGTCCCGCAGGGACGAGGAAAGCGCCTGGGCCACCTCGGCCAGGCCCCCGGTGCTGACCAGGGGCGAAACCTCCGAAACAACGAAAAGGATGTTCAGTTTCTTCTTCAAGGGGTCTCTTCTCTTGTAACGCCCTCTCAGGCGTCCTGAACGGGGGACACGGTAAAGGGGTCGGCGCCCCACAACACGGTGACGGGAAGCGCCGGAAAGGCGTCCCCAATCCTGCGGGCAATCACCTCAAGCACCGGCGCCTCCGTCGCATGGTGGCCCGCGTCCACCACCAGCAGGTTCCTGTCGCGGGCGGTCATGGCGTCATGATACCCCAGATCGCCCGTCACATAGGCGTCCACGTCCTCCGGAATGCGGGACACCTCGCCGCCGCCGCTGCCGCCCAGCACGGCGACGCGGCGCACCCTGCCCGCCGCGTCGGGGACCACCGCCCGCGCGGAAGGCGCGTCGAGCACCCGCTTCACCCGGTCAAAGAAGGTGGCGGCCTCCTCCGGCCCGGCAAGGTTGCCCACCGCGCCGAGTCCGATCTCCTGGTCCCCGCCCTCCAGAGGATACACGTCGTAGGCTGGCTCCTCGTACGGGTGCGTGGAAAAGAGCGCGGCGAGAACGCCCGCAAGCTGCGCCTTGCGCACCACAACCTCGAACCGCCGCTCCGGTTCCTCATTGACCCGCCCAACGGCGCCGCTGAAAGGGGAGCTGTCCTCCCCGGGAAGAAAGGTGCCCACGCCGCCGCCGCTGAAAGAGCAGTGGGTGTAGTCCCCGATGACGCCCGCGCCGGCCCCGCACACCGCCTCGCGAAGCGCCTGCAAATGGGATTCCGGCACAAAGGTAACCAGTTTCACGCGCTTCGCCTGCTCGCAGGGGAAGAGGGGGGTGGTGCGCTCCAGCCCGAGACGCGCCGCCAGGGCGGCGTTGACGCCGCCCGGCGCGACGTCCAAGTTGGTGTGGGCCGCAAACACCGAGACCCCCCCGGCGGCCAGCTGCACCGCCAGCCGCTCCGCCGGCGCGTCCATGCGCAGGGAGCGCAGGGGGTCCCAGATCAGTGGGTGATGGGAGACCAGGAGGTTGATGTTGCGCGTCTTGGCGATGCGGAAAACCTCCGCCGTCACCGTGAGGCATACGCCCACCCCCTCGACCGGCTGGTCGGGCCGGCCCACCTGCAAACCGATGCGGTCCCAGGACGCCGCCCAGTCCGGGCTCGCCCACCGCTCCATCACCCCGCAAACGTCTTCCACGCGAATCTGTGTCATTGCTGCGTCA
>JAKPUV010001317.1 GCA_029554925.1 Candidatus Hydrogenedentota bacterium
AGGAGAACTCCGACCGGCCGGACTTCGCGGCGCGGATGCGGGTGAACACGGTGGTGAAGGACGAGAAGATGGGCGGGTCCACGCGCCAGACGCTCATCGGGCACAGTTACTGCCGGTGGATCACGACGGAGAAATACGGCCAGACGCATCCCGAGTACTTCGCGCTGGTGGACGGCGCCCGGTCGAACACGCGCCCCACGCCGGCCACCGAGCCGTGCGTCACGAACCCGGAGGTGATTGACCTCATCACGCAGGGTGTGCTCGACGACCTGAAGGCGAACCCGGACGCGGAGAACATCGCGGTCAGCCAGAACGACAACGACGCCTACTGCCGGTGCCCGCGCTGCGAGGAGATCAACCAGCGCGAGGGCACGCCGATGGGGGCCAACCTGGCCCTGGTCAACACCGTGGCCGAACGGGTGGAGAGGGAGCACCCCGGCGTGAAGATCGGCACGCTGGCCTACTGGTACACGCGGCAGGCGCCGAAGACCATCGCCCCGCGGAAGAACGTGCAGATACAACTGTGCAGCATCGAGTGCTGCGAGCTGCACCCGATTGACGACCCGGACTGCCCGAAGAACCGCGCCTTCTGCGACGACATGCGCGCCTGGAAGGCCGTCTGCGACAACGTGTGGGTCTGGAACTACAACACGAACTTCTCGTTCTACGACCTGCCCTTCCCGAACCTCTTCGTGATCGGCCCCAACCTGCGCTTCTTCCGCGACAACCACGCCCGGGGCGTCTTCATGCAGGCCAACGGCAACGGGAACGCGGGCGAGTTCTGCGACCTGCGCAACTATGTGCTGTCGCGCTCCCTGTGGGACCCGTCGCTGGACAGCGGGGAACTGGTCCGGGAATTCTGCGAGTTGCACTACCGCGAGGCCGCCCCGGCCGTCCTGGAGTACATCCGGTTCATCCACGGCAACGCGGAGGAGAAGGGGTGCCACCCGAACTGCGGCGCCGCGCCCAACGAGCTGGGCATCACGCCGGACGTGGCCCGGAAGGCCTACGACCTTTTCGCGGAGGCGCTGGCGGCGGCGAAGGACGACACGGTGCGCGCGCGCGTCGAGAAGGCGTCCATCCCCGCGCACCGCGCCCTGATTCTCGTCAACGGCTTCCCGTGGAAGGTGGAGAACGGCGTGTGCAAACGCGACCTGCCGGCCGAGTACGCCGGGCTCGTGCCCCGGTACGTCGCGCTGTGCAAGAAGCACAACATGTCCATGGTGTCCGAGCAGATGCCCGCCGCGGACTACTTCACCCGCCTGGAGCGGATGGAAGCCATGCCCGCCGTGCGGCTGGAGAACGGCACGTGGCGGCTGACGGTGCTGCCCGGCCAGAACGCGAAGCTGGTCGAGCTGCTCCACAAGCCGACGGGGCGCTGCGTGCTGCCCGCCCTCACGCGGGACAACGTGCTCCAGGGCGCCCTCGACGAGACGGGGGTGCTGGGCTTCCTGTCGACGGCGGACTCGGCGTTCCAGGCGGAGGCGGGGGACAGCACGGTGCGCCTGACGCGCGCGCTGGACGACGGCTCCACGGTGGTCCGCACGGTGACGCTCGACGGCGACGCCGTGCGCTTCGAGTCCCGCGTGACCAACGGCGGCCCCGCGCCGAAGCGGTTCCAGTTCCGCGTGCGCCCCGAGTTCGACGCGTACACGGACGACCCCGGCTCCGGGGACCTCGGCGTTTACATCCGGGGCGCCGGCTGGGAGCGGATCAACCGCGAATGGAAGGACAACAAGGGTCCGGACAAGGAGAAGATGCTCGCCGCGCGCGGCGGCGGGTTCGCCTATTTCAACCGGGCCGCCGGTGCGGGCGTCCGCCTGGACTACGACCCGGCCTGCGTCAAGAACCCGCAGTTCTGGTGGCGGCCGCAGTACCGGCAGGCCAACCTGGAACTGTATTCCCAGGAGCAGGAGCTGAAGCCCGGCGAGTCGCTGTCCATGGACTACCGGCTCCGGTTTCTCGACGGGCCGCCCGCCGACTGACGGCGCCCCCACTGAAAGGAGAGACCCATGCCCGCACGTATCCCGGCCGCCCTCCTCGCGGCGGCGTTTCTGGCCGCCCTGCCCCTGGGGGCCGCGGAGCCGGCCCCGAAACTGGAGCGCATCGAGTGGAGCGACATCTGGATCACCGACGCGGACCGGGAAGCTGGCGCGCGCGTGCTGCTGGTGGGCGACTCCATCGTGCGGGGGTACTATGACGGGGTGGAGAAGGCGCTGGCGGGGAAGGCCGCCTGCGCGCGCTACACGACCTCCAAGTTCCTCGGCAATCCGGACTACGCCGGGGAGCTGGGCCTGATCCTGGACCGCCACCGCTACGACGTCATCCACATCAACAACGGCCTGCACGGCTGGGACTGCACGGAGGAGGAGTACCGGAAGGGCCTGGCGGCGCTGGTGGTCCTGCTTCGGGAGAAGGCCCCCGGCGCGAAGGTGGTGTGGGGCATGACCACCCCCGTGCGCGTCGCGGGCGACCTCGCGAAACTGGACGCGGACAAGAACGCCCGCGCCGTCGCGCGCAACCAAATTGCCGCGGAGATCATGAAGACCAACGGCATCCCCGTCACGGACCTCTACGCCGCGCTGGCCGACCGGCCCGACCTTTTCGCCGACGACGGCGTCCACCATAACGCCAAGGGCCGGCAACTCCTCGCGGGGATGGTCGCCGACGCCGTCGGGAAGTGCCTGCCGAAGGAATAGGCGGGCGGATTTTAACGCAAAGGCGCAAAGGCCCAAAGACGCAAAGAAAAAGTGTTGTGGAGTGGAGGATCGCGTATGGCCAACGGTGTTGAGTTTGCGGGGTTTCTGATCCTGGCCTTTCTTGGGGTGCTTCCCCTGGTGCCGGTGGTCTTCTTCGCGCAGCGGGCGTTGAAAAAGGACCGCTCCGCGCGGCGGCCCCTGGCGGCCTTTTCGGTTCTTGCGCTGGCAGTGTATGCGGTGGTGTGCGCGGATGGGTTTCTTCTGGAGCCCAACTGGCCCCGGGTGGTCCACGTCGAGGTGACGGGCGCAGTTTCCGAACCCCTGACGATTCTTCAGCTTTCCGATCTGCATCTGGAGAAGGACACACCGCCGCGCGAGGCGTGGCTGGCGGAGCGGTTGAAAGAGCTGCGTCCCGACCTGATCCTGCTCACGGGGGACATTCACCAGATGGAGAATCTGGACGCGGGCATCCTGCGGGCGAAGCTCGGCGGGATCACCGCGCCCCTGGGGGTGTTCGCCTGCTCGGGGTATGACCATGTGCGCACGATTCAAGAGGCCGCGCCGGGCATCCAGTGGCTGGAGAACGAGGCGGTCGTGCTGCGGCGCGGCGGGGACATCGTCGGGTTGGCCGGGCTGAACGCCTTCGGGCGCCGCGCTTCCGCGTATGAGAGGCTCGGGGAGGCGGATTTCCGCATCGCGATGCACCACACCCCCGGCCTCGCGGACGAAGCGGCGGCGGCGGGGATGCACCTGTATCTCTGCGGACACACCCACGGGGGGCAGGTGCGCATTCCCCTGTGGGGCGCGGTGATCACCAACTCGCCGACGGGCAAGCGTTTCGAGCGCGGTCTGGGGCATGCGGGCGCGATGCCCGTTTACACCTCGTCGGGGCTGGGGCTGGAGCCGCCGCCCGCGCCGCAGGTGCGGTTTCTGTGCCGCCCCGAGATCACGGTGATCACGGTGGTTCCGCCGGCGAAGCCGTCCCCCTGACGCGCCTCAGATGCCCGCGTTTTGGCGGAGCCTTGCGAGGGCCTGGATGGAGGCCTCCGGGATGACGCCGTGTTTGTCGGGGGGCACGGAGAGGAGCAGGTTCACGCCGCGTTCGCGGCAGGCCTTGTACTGGGCGGCCAGCTCCTCGTCAGGGCGCGGGGTGTCGCCCTCGACCCAGAACCACTCCTTGCCTACGGGGTCACAGACCTCGCCGGGGAGGTAGTAGGTCTTCCCCTCGATCTCGCGGAGTTTCTGGAAGCCGGCCTCGGCGGGCAGGCGGCGCTCGATGGCAACGAGGTCGGACGGCCAGGCGTAGTTGACGTCGTAGGTCTCCTGGGTGGAGATGCCGCTGTTCATCATGACCACCGTGGCGGGCTGGAGGGACGCGATGTGGTTGTAGAGAAAGGTGCGGTAGCCGCGGCCGAGCACGCCGGGGATGTCAATCCACACCTCGGCGAAGGCCCCGTAGCGGGTGAGCAGTTCGGTGATCTGGGCCGTCTGGAAATCCTGGTAGAGCGAGGTGGTGTAGTGCGGCCCTTCGCCGTCGGAGGGCGTGCGGCTGTTGAAGCGGTGACGGTTGTCCCACGAGCAGTAGTAGACGCCGGGCAGCACGCCGCGGGCGCGGCAGGCCTCCACGAACTTCGCCACGACATCCGTCGTGTCGCCGCTGTTCTTCACGGAGTAGTCCGTGTGGTCCGACGGCCACAGGCAGTGGCCGGCCACGTGCTTCGCCGTGAGGACGGCGTATCTCATGCCGGCATCGCGGGCGATGGAGACCCACTGGTCCACGTCCAGCGCGTCCGGGGCGTAGACCGACGCCGGGTCCGCGCCGGAGGGCAGCTCGTTCTGCACGAAGGTGCTCATGCCGAAACAAAGGAACATGCCGTAGCCCAGCTT